>NZ_SJWV01000178.1:0-8162 GCF_004352695.1 Escherichia sp. KCJ4928 | reverse complement strand
TCATTAATCAGGGTTATTTTGTTTGATATATATCAATTGGAACTTTCATATGACACTTAGAATCAATGCTCTCTATAGTGATGAATAATCATCATTCGAAGTCAGGTGGGATGCCTGTCTGAATACACCTCCTTCAGGATGTGGGGGATTCTGCTGAGCATCTATGAAACTGAATGCAACTTATATAAAAATACGTGATAAATGGTGGGGGCTTCCGCTGTTCCTGCCTTCTTTAATCTTGCCCATTTTCGCCCACATTAATACTTTCGCGCATATTTCTTCCGGTGAGGTTTTTCTCTTTTATCTGCCTTTGGCACTGATGATCAGCATGATGATGTTTTTCAGCTGGGCGGCATTGCCAGGGATCACCTTAGGGATTTTTGTCCGCAAATATGCAGAGCTGGGTTTTTACGAAACGCTCTCATTAACGGCTAATTTTATTATCATTATCATTCTCTGTTGGGGCGGTTACAGGGTCTTTACTCCCCGGCGTAACAACGTTTCACATGGTGATACCCGTTTAATTTCCCAGCGTATATTCTGGCAGATAGTGTTTCCTGCAACGCTGTTTCTGATACTTTTCCAGTTTGCTGCATTTGTAGGATTGCTGGCGAGCAGAGAAAATCTGGTCGGTGTCATGCCTTTTAACCTCGGGACTTTAATCAATTATCAGGCCTTACTGGTGGGTAATCTGATCGGTGTCCCGCTGTGCTACTTCATCATTCGGGTAGTGCGAAATCCATTTTATTTACGTAGCTATTATTCGCAATTAAAACAGCAGGTTGATGCCAAAGTCACCAAAAAAGAGTTCGCGCTCTGGCTACTGGCATTAGGTGCTTTATTGTTGCTGTTATGCATGCCGTTAAATGAAAAAAGCACAATTTTTAGCACCAATTATACCTTGTCATTATTGCTGCCCCTGATGATGTGGGGAGCGATGCGCTATGGTTATAAGCTGATTTCGCTGCTCTGGGCGGTCGTGTTGATGATCAGCATCCACAGCTATCAAAATTACATTCCCATTTATCCTGGCTATACCACGCAGCTGACCATAACCTCCTCCAGTTATCTGGTATTCTCTTTTATTGTCAATTATATGGCTGTACTGGCAACTCGTCAGCGAGCGGTAGTCAGACGCATTCAGCGGCTTGCGTATGTGGACCCGGTGGTTCATCTGCCAAATGTTCGCGCCCTGAATCGCGCGTTGCGTGATGCCCCCTGGTCTGCGCTTTGTTATTTACGCATCCCTGGCATGGAAATGCTGGTTAAGAACTATGGCATCATGCTGCGGATTCAATACAAGCAAAAACTTTCTCACTGGCTGTCACCCTTGCTGGAACCGGGTGAAGATGTTTATCAGCTTTCGGGTAACGATCTCGCGCTGCGGCTGAATACAGAATCGCATCAGGAGCGCATTACCGCACTGGATAGCCATCTCAAGCAATTTCGTTTCTTTTGGGATGGCATGCCGATGCAACCGCAGATTGGCGTCAGTTACTGCTATGTGCGCTCGCCAGTGAATCATATCTACCTGCTGCTGGGAGAGCTAAATACGGTCGCCGAACTTTCCATCGTGACCAACGCCCCGGAAAATATGCAGCGTCGCGGGGCAATGTATTTGCAACGCGAATTGAAAGATAAAGTCGCGATGATGAATCGACTACAGCAGGCGCTGGAACACAACCATTTTTTCCTGATGGCCCAGCCGATTACCGGTATGCGTGGTGATGTTTACCATGAAATTCTTCTGCGCATGAAAGGTGAGAATGATGAACTGATCGGCCCCGATAGCTTCTTGCCGGTCGCGCACGAATTTGGTTTATCGTCGAGTATCGACATGTGGGTCATTGAGCATACGCTGCAATTTATGGCTGAAAACAGAGCGAAGATGCCCGCTCACCGTTTTGCTATTAATCTGTCTCCAACCTCGGTATGTCAGGCTCGTTTTCCTGTTGAAGTCAGTCAGTTGCTGGATAAATATCAGATTGAAGCGTGTCAACTTATTTTTGAAGTCACCGAAAGTAATGCTCTGACCAATGTTAAGCAGGCGCAAATCACCTTGCAGCATCTTCAGGAATTAGGCTGCCAGATTGCGATTGATGATTTCGGCACCGGCTACGCCAGCTATGCGCGGCTTAAAAATGTGAATGCCGATCTGCTTAAAATTGACGGCAGTTTTATCCGCAATATTGTGTCAAATAGTCTGGATTATCAGATAGTGGCATCGATTTGCCACCTGGCGCGAATGAAGAAAATGCGGGTAGTGGCAGAGTACGTTGAAAACGAAGAGATCCGCGAGGCGGTGCTCTCTTTGGGGATCGATTATATGCAGGGTTATCTTATTGGTAAGCCGCAACCGTTAATTGATACGCTGAATGAAATCGAACCCATTCGCGAAAGTGCCTGAATAATGCGGGCCGACATTTCTCGTCGGCCCGCAAAGCATTAAGCGGCGATTTCAGGTGTACTTTCTTCTTCAATTTTCAACCGCCAGCCAGCCACGCCTTCCCAGTATTCTTGCTCCTTTTCCAGATCAAGCCGTACCAGCGCATTCTGACTAAACCAGTCATGCGGGAAACGCAGTGTCCAGTGACTGTCATCAGTAATCAGTGTCAATGTTGGCGGTGTGGTGGTTGCCTGACGTTGATTGTTTAGTAATACGCCAAGGCGCAATAGCTGTATCAGTGGCAGGAACTGTTTCTTCTTAAACAAGGTAAAGCGCGGCAGATCGTCGAGCTTAATCGCTTTACGGTGATAGCGCACCAGTGTCGCCATCATCAGCTGCTGTTCCTGATTAAAACCCGGCAAGTCACTGTTTTGCAGAATATAAGCGGAGTGGCGATGCAAACCGCTGTGGTTGATATTCAACCCGACCTCATGCAGCATGGCGGCCCATCGCAGTAGCGCCTCCAGTTGCGGATGCGCCAGCTTCGGTTGCTGTTCCCGCCACTGTTCGTACATTTGCATAGTGGTATCCAGCACCCGTCGGGCCTGCTCGCTGTCGATGTGATACTGGTTGGCGAGGCTGCTGGCGGTGCGACTACGCACATCCTGATGACGGAAACGTCCTTCCATTTCATACAGTACGCCTTCGCGTAAAGCCCCGTCAGAAAGGCGCAGTTCACGGATGGCTAAAGCATCAAACACACCGCATAAAATCGCCAGTCCAGGAACGAAGACTGTTTTCCGCTCTTCGGAAAGACCCGGTAAACTCAGCGATGCGAAATTACGGTGACGTAAAACTTCTTTTACCAGTTTTTCCAGACGTTCCGGGGTAATTATCCCGTCTTTCTCGCCCATTTCCATTAACACTTCATGGGCGGCTTTTATGGTACCGGAAGCGCCCATTGCCACGTTCCAGCCCTGAATACGGAATTGCCAGGTTAAAGTTTCCAGTTTTTGTGCTGCCGCCATACGAGCGCGCTGAAAATTCTCTTTATTGATGACCCCGCCAGGGAAGTAAAGCTGGGCAAAGCTGACACAACCCATCCGGCGGCTTTCAACGAGAATCGGTTCGAAATTTTCACCAATCACCAGTTCCGTAGATCCGCCGCCAATATCAATAACCAGTTTGCGACCTTTCTCCGGTTGGGTATGTTCCACGCCCATAAAAATCAGACGGGCTTCTTCATTACCGGAAATAATTTCAATCGGGTAGGGAATGACCTTTTCCGCGCGTTTCAGAAAGTCAGTGGCGTTCAGCGCCTGACGCAGCGTATGGGTGCCGACTATACAGACGCTGGCAGGAGAAAACCCTTGTAGCCGTTCGGCAAACAGCGACAGACAGTTCAAACCGCGCGTCATTGCCTCTTCACTCAACATATTATCTGGCCCCAGGCCGTCCGCCAGATGCACCCGCTGTTTCAGGCGGCCAATAATCTGCATGGCACCATCTACCACACGGGCTATGACCATGTGAAAACTGTTTGAACCAAGATCGACCGCAGCAAACTCCTGCGGACGAGGGGATTTATCGTGTATTGGCATAGGGTTATTCAGGTTGTTCGAGTGATTTGATGTAGTCATAAATCGCCAACTGCGCCCGTACTTTGCGGCGATTGCCGCGGGGAACGTAGCGATTACTGAGTTCTTTATCGATATAACGAGCTTTGACCGTATCGCTGAACAATATGTCGATGATGTCCAGCACCCGCTGCTTCAGGCGCGGATCGAGCAGCGGTGTCGCCACTTCAATACGATAATCAATATTGCGCGTCATCCAGTCGGCGGAAGAAAGGTAGACCTTTTTATCGCCGCCATTTTCAAAAATATAAACCCGGTCATGTTCAAGGTAACGGTCAACAATACTGATGGCTCGAATGTTGTCGCTAATGCCTTCCAGATTGGGGATCAGCGAACACATTCCGCGAACCAGCAGATTAACCGGTACGCCGGAGCTGGAGGCCGCATACAGACGATCAACCAGGCCTTTATCGACAAGGTTATTTAGCTTCAGGGTGATACCACTGGGCAGCCCTTGCTGCGCGTTGGCGATTTCGCGGTCTACCATTTCATATAACAGACGGCGAGAGTTTTGCGGTGACACCATTAAATAATCAAATGTCACCGGGCGGTATGGGTTTTCAATAAAGTTAAATACCCGCCGTACTTCGTTGGTGATACGCGCATCTGCGGTCAGCAACGAATAGTCAGTATAAAGACGCGCGGTTTTTTCGTTAAAGTTCCCGGTCCCGATGTGTGCGTAACGGACCACTTCACCGTTTTCTTTACGTGAAATCAGGAACAGTTTGGCGTGAATTTTCAGCCCCGGCGCAGAGAAGATAACGTGCACGCCTGCTTCGGTCAGGCGCTTCGCCCAGTGAATGTTGGCTTCTTCGTCGAAACGCGCCTGTAACTCAACCACCACAGTGACTTTCTTACCGTTATGTGCGGCGTGGATCATCGAGTCGATGATGCGTGAATCTTTCGCCACGCGGTAAATGTTAATTTTAATCGCCAGTACGCTCGGGTCGAACGAAGCCTGACGCAGCAGTTCCAGCACATGCTCAAAGGTGTGATAAGGATAATAGAGCAACACATCGCGTTCGCGAATGGCATCAAAACCATTGCGGAACTGGGCTTTATCAAACCAAATGTGGCGTAAACGCGGCAGTGGTTTGTTCACCAGATTGGCTTTGCCGACATTGGGGAAATTAATAAAGTCTTTAAAATTATGATAACGACCGCCGGGGACGATGGAGTCGTAGCGGGAAATAGTCAGTTTTTCGCGTAACACTTCAACCAGCGCATTGGGCATATCGCGCTGATAAACAAAACGCACCGGCTCAGCAGTTAAACGCTGCTTGAGACTGGAAGACATCAACTCCATCAGGCTGGCTTCCATCTCATGCACTAAATCGTATTCGGCATCGCGGGTCATCTTCATTGAATAGGCATTCAGCGCGTCATAATCAAAGAAGCCTTTGAAAATATCATCAAGGCAGTAACGCAGAATGTTATCCAGAAGAATCATCGGCTTGCGTCGACGCGGTGCTTCTGGCGGTAAATTCACAAAGCGCGGCACTTTATCTGATGGGATCTCCAGCAGCGCGTAACGGATGGTATCGCCACGGATAATTTCCACCGCCAGATAGGTGTAATCATCTTTCAGGAACTGCACTAAGTCAGTGTCAGGATTGATTAAAATCGGCGTAATGTGCTGACGCAGATACTGCTTAAAATAATGACGAAGCCAGTTTTGTTGATTGACGGAGAGCTGGCGTTCATTAATCAGGAAGATCTGGTTACGCGCCATCTCCAGCAGCAGCTCGTTGTAGAGGCCGTCGAATTCCTGATCGGCTTTCAGCACCCGGGACTGAATTTTGCCCAGTAAATGGCGGGAATGAGAGTTGGAGCCTTGTTCTTCGCTAATAATGATGCGTCGCTTCAGTTCAGCGAAGCGGACTTTATAGAACTCATCAAGGTTATTGGAATAGATCCCCAGGAAACGCATCCTTTCAATCAGCGGGTTAGATTTGTCCGCCGCTTCCTGAAGCACGCGTTCATTGAACGATAACCAACTGAGCTCTTTTTCGATGTATAGCTTTTCCTGACCCATTACCACTTTTACTCCGTTTTATTCACGGGACACTGCCTGGATATTATGGCGAGCAATATTGGCAGATGTCCAACTATGCCAGAAAAGGGGGAAAAAAACTGCTGGAGCTTGCGATTTACAGGTGAATTGAAAAACGCCAGCGGCAGAGCTGGCGCTTTAACTACGGGGCATTACTCGTCGGCAGCGTAGCCCTGCGGCGGCAGACGTTGACCATCCAGCCACGCGGCGTTTTCGTGCATTTTCAGACGACCATCGGCAAACCAGCTAATCACCAGTGGATAAATAGCGTGTTCCTGGGTTTGCACGCGGGCGGTGATGTCATCTTCCGTATCACCAGCAAATACCGGGACTTTCGCCTGTAAAATAACCGGGCCACCGTCCAGTTCATCGGTGACGAAATGCACCGATGTACCGTGCTCTTCATCACCATTTTCCAGCGCCTGACGATGGGTGTGTAATCCGGGATATTTCGGCAGCAGAGAAGGGTGAATGTTCAGCAAACGCCCGGCATAGTGGGAGACAAACGCCGGGCTGAGAATGCGCATAAAACCAGCCAGCACGACCACATCGGGTGCGTACATGTCGATTTCATGAATCAACTCCCGGTCATAGGCTTCACGACTGTCAAACGCGCTGGCGATGAGCGTATGCGTTGCAATACCCGCCTGGCGGGCGCGTTCAAGGCCGAACGCGTCGGCCTTATTGCTGAAAACTGCCCGTACGGTGCCTTTAATTTTGTTAGTTTTACAGGCGTCAATAATTGCCTGTAAATTACTTCCGTTGCCGGAAATAAGCACCACAATATTCATTATTCGATAACCACGCGTTGTTCGGAATCAGAGGCTTTGATGATACCGATTTTCCACGCGTTTTCACCGTTGGAGTTTAGCAGGGCGAGGGCTTTGTCCACTTCCGGAGCAGGCAGGGCGATAATCATCCCGACGCCGCAGTTGAAGGTGCGATACATTTCATGGCGCTCAACGTTACCTGCCGTTTGCAGCCAGTTGAACACTTCCGGCCACTGCCAGGAAGATTCATCAATCACTGCCTGAGTATTATCTGGCAATACGCGTGGAATGTTTTCCCAGAAGCCGCCGCCGGTCAGGTGCGCAATGGCATGCACATCGACCTTTTCAATCAACTCCAGCACTGACTTCACGTAAATGCGGGTCGGTGCCAGCAGATGATCTGCTAATGGCTTACCATCAAGTTCGGTGGTTTGCGGATCACAACCGCTGACTTCAAGAATTTTGCGCACCAGCGAATAGCCGTTCGAGTGCGGACCGCTGGAACCGAGTGCAATCAGCACATCGCCGTCGCTGACTTTAGAGCCGTCGATGATTTCTGATTTTTCTACCACGCCAACGCAGAAACCCGCGACATCGTAATCCTCACCGTGATACATCCCCGGCATTTCTGCCGTTTCGCCACCCACCAGTGAACAGCCCGATTGCAGACATCCTTCCGCGATACCGCTGATCACCGCTGAAGCGGTATCAACATCCAGTTTTCCGGTTGCGTAATAGTCGAGGAAAAACAGCGGCTCTGCACCTTGCACCACCAGGTCATTAACGCACATGGCGACCAGATCAATACCAATGGTGTCGTGACGTTTTAAGTCCATCGCCAGACGCAGCTTGGTACCTACGCCGTCAGTACCGGAAACCAGCACAGGTTCACGATATTTTTGCGGCAATGCACACAGCGCACCGAAGCCGCCCAGACCGCCCATCACTTCCGGACGACGCGTTTTCTTCACTACGCCTTTGATTCTTCCAACCAGAGCATTACCCGCGTCAATATCAACACCGGCATCTTTGTAGCTAAGAGAGGTTTTATCGGTCACTGCTTGGGTCCCCACGCGTTACTTGCGGTAGAAAAATAAAATTCGGCGCAATTCTAACAGGGAAAGCAAACGTTTGCGAGACTGCTTTACACAACCTTTTTGCACGTCTTTTGCCCAGGCACGCGGCGAAAGAAGACTTGTGCCAGGGTAAAGGTTAGTTTTCGGATGGAATAATCTTCTTTCATAACCATTTGAATATAAAATAACTTTATCTCAAACCGTTATCATTTTGACTAAAGTCAACGAAAAGAATATTGC
>NZ_SJWV01000177.1:0-8213 GCF_004352695.1 Escherichia sp. KCJ4928 | reverse complement strand
ACTGAGTACCGTCAGCTCCAGATAAGTCAACGCCAGTGCTTTAACTTCTGTCGTGGCATCACCCGCGACGAAATCAATAATTTGTTCGCCAAAATGATGAATAAGCGTTGCCAACAGTACGGCAAACAACGTCATGATCACCAATGACTGCCGCGTCGCCACCCTCGCTCGTCGTCGATCCCGCTTACCGAGACTAAATGCCACAACGACAGTAGTACCAAGATCGATAGCAGCAAAAAAAGCCATAATGACCATATTGAAACTGTCCGCCAATCCCACGCCGGCCATCGCATCTTTTCCCAGCCAGCTGACCAGAAAAGTGCTCAGGACACCCATCAGCAGGACACAGGCATTCTCCATGAAGATAGGAACAGCAAGCGGGGTTATCTCGCGCCAGAACAACACTTTGTAGCTCTTGCGTTTAGCGTGCCAGCGAGTGCCGTGAACAACCTGGCGTAAAGCAGAGGAGATATTCAAAGCCGACCTTAATTGCAGAAAGTGAAACCACATTTCAAATAATGAGGGAGAATCAGCAAAGCTGCAAAGATTTTCGCCAACAAATTGTCTGCAAATGCAACAAACTGTTGATAGAAACGGCAAACAGTTGGGGAATTTAAAAATCGGGTTTGACAAAAGATTTTTCGCCGTTAAGATGTGCCTCAACAGCGATTCCTCTGTAGTTCAGTCGGTAGAACGGCGGACTGTTAATCCGTATGTCACTGGTTCGAGTCCAGTCAGAGGAGCCAAATTTCTGAAAAGCCCGCTTTTATAGCAGGCCTTTTGCTATATCTGATAATCAATTTCCTCTTCACTGTTTTCCATCACCTGGCGCTTGATATCCTCAACTGACAGTCCTGCATTACAAAGTTCCAGAAAGCGCCAGACATAGTTACGCTGAAGTTGTCCTCGCTTGAGTCCCAACCAGACAGTATTAGCATCGAAAAGATGCCGCGTATCCAGGCGGATTAAATTCTTTTCCTCTTGTTCACCGCTGGATTGTTCGGCAACTAATCCGATCCCAAGCCCAAGAGCAACATAGGTTTTAATGACATCAGAATCCTGCGCACTTAATACAATATCTGCCAGCAAACCTTTGCGGGCAAATGCGTCATCAATACGTGAGCGCCCCGTAATCCCCTGTCGGTAAGTGATTAACGGCCACTTCGCTATTGATTCCAGCGTCAATGGTGTAATTTGCGTCAAGGGATGATCGTGTGGAACAAGCAAACTATGGTGCCAACGAAACCACGGGAAGGCGACGAGCTGCGGGTCATTACTCAAACGCTCGCTGGCGATACCAATATCAGCTTCGCCATTTTGCAACAACGTCACAATTTCCTGTGGCGTACCCTGGATTAGCTCCAGCCGAACCTCCGGGAAAAGTTCGCGAAAAGCTTTAATGACCTCAGGCAAGCTATAACGTGCCTGAGTATGCGTTGTTGCAATAGTGAGAACGCCAGACGTATCGTTGGTAAACAGGTCTGCAAGCCGACGAACATTACTGGCTTCATTCAGAATACGTTCTGCAATGACCAGTAATGCTTTGCCCGGTTCAGTCATGCCCAGCAGTCGCTTACCTCGTCGAACAAATATTTCGATGCCAAGTTCATCCTCCAGTTCCCGAATATGACGGCTGACGCCGGACTGTGAGGTAAAAAGCATATTCGCAACCTCTGTCAGGTTGTAATCCTGACGTGCAGCCTCGCGGATTATCTTTAGTTGTTGGAAATTCACGGTAAACTCCGGGCAGTTCAGATTTTCCGTTATTGTTAAAGTCTAATGCCCGGCATAACAAATAATAAAAAACCGCATCTTATTACATCCCGATATAACGCTTAGCTCACCAATTGCCACTGCCTTTTTTCCATCACTGGAGAACTCATCACTGACATTAACAACTCTTTCACTGCCTGTGCCTGTGGTGATAAGTTCGCTCTGGCGGGTAAATTTAATGACAAAGAGAGACTCATGGAAGGTGTGGTAATGCGTGACATCCACCCGTTTACTGCGCCACATAACGAACGCGCGGCCGATTCGGGTAATACTGCAACGCCCATGCCGCTGGCAATCGCTGCGGTAAGCGTGGCAATAGACTCAATTTCACCAATGACTTTTGCCGTGAGTCGCCGTAGGGAAAAAGCCTCATCAACACGAAGTCTAACAGCACTGTAATCACTGGGAAGAAAGAGGTTCATTTGCGCAATAGCATTAACATCAACGCTTTGCCCCGGACAATCTTGAGTCCCTACCAGGAAAAGATCTTCTTTCAGTAAAGCCTGACTGGATACACCAGCCACAGGGGAATGCTCATAAATCACCGCCATATCGAGTTGGTGATTTATCAGTTTTTCGTTAAGCACTGCACCACTATTTTCATGAAGATAGATAACGACCTCCGGGAATTCAGCGCGAACCGCCTGTAATAAGGGCATGGTGATGGATGACGCAGCGGTTCCTGGCGCAAAGCCAATCGAGACTTGCCCCGATAATGACTGACCAACGTTATGCACCGCCAGTTGGGCCTGCTCACACTGACGTAAAATGGCCCGCGCATGGGTATAGAGAATTTTTCCGGCGTCTGTTGGCGTAACGCCCCGTTTTGTGCGAATCAAAAGTTGTTGATTTAACTCACCTTCCAGTGTGGCAACCTGCTGGCTGAGCGCTGGTTGTGCGATATGCAATACTTCAGCAGCCTGAGTCAGGCTACCAATATCTACAATTTTTACGAAGTATTTCAGGCGTCTGAAGTTCATGTTGCCTCCGGTTTTTGAGAATCGGCCCAAGTGCCGCCATTACTTACAACCAGACTGCAAGATGCTTGCCAGTTTTATTTTGGCGTTGATGTACAAGCTAACCAACTGTCAAATAAGAGATTATGATAGATTCGTCATTGGCTCTTTTCACCAGCAGTCGCGTTCCCCTGCCCTATAAAAGGAGTGTATGCACCACGATGGTTCATTACCAATAAGATTGAAATCTCATCACTTTGTTGAAATTGACAGCAAACAAACAAAAAAATGCATTTCACCCTTTGACATCACCATGCACTGCCATTAATATGCGCCCCGTTCACACGATTCCTCTGTAGTTCAGTCGGTAGAACGGCGGACTGTTAATCCGTATGTCACTGGTTCGAGTCCAGTCAGAGGAGCCAAATTCAAAAAAGCCTGCTTTCTAGCAGGCTTTTTGCTTTCTAATTACCAACGCTCTTAAAACATCTGTCTTGAACCAGAACTAATTTGCACAGGCATTCCCGATCGACGTTGCAACGCAGCATTTGCGCGATTCACATCAACTTCTTGCCCGTTGATAAACGCCCGCAAAGATGGGGTTACCGGCAATGGCACTTTTCGGTCAGACTCATATTCTGCACGATTGCGCGACAGCGGCTCATGAACTTCCAGCCAGTTCGAGCCATCTGGTTCAGTGGTGTATTTTACTGGCTGGTCGATAATTTGCACACGCGTTCCAACAGGAACATTATCAAACAGATATTTGATATCGTCATTGCGCAGACGAATACAGCCCTGACTTACCCGAAGTCCAATACCAAAATTGGCATTGGTACCGTGGATGGCATACAACCTGCCAATATAAATCGCGTACAGCCCCATGGGATTATCGGGCCCCGCAGGAACAAATGCGGGCAAACTCTCCCCTCGTTTCGCATATTCGCGCCGAGTGTTCGGCGTTGGCGTCCAGGTTGGAGCTTCTTGTTTACGTTCAACGGTAGTCACCCAGTTACGCGGGGTTTCTCGCCCAGCCTGGCCGATACCAATAGGAAAGACTTCCACAGTATTACTGTCTGGCGGGTAGTAATAAAGACGCATCTCAGCGACGTTAACCACAATCCCTTTACGAACAGTGGCGGGCAAAATCAGTTGCTGCGGAATGGTGAGTTGCGAGCCAGACTTCGGCAAGAAAACATCAGCGCCCGGATTCGCTTCCAGCATGTTACTTAACCCTTGCCCGTATTGTGCGGCAAAAGTCTCCAGCGGCTGGGTATTGTGATCAGGAACAGTTACAGTAAGCGACTGCCCCACCAAACGGCTACCCTCTGGAGGTAATGGATAAGTTACCGCCAGGCTAGTATGGCTGGCAAAAAGCAGAGCAAATGAGCAAAGAATATTTACACGACGCATCATGTCCCTTTCCTATGTCGCGAAAGCTATCCGTTAAGTATAGCTTTTATCAGACTTTTCGTTTTTAACTGTTCAAATCAGAAGTCGTATTCCCCGGTAGAACAATATTACTGGCAGCAAGTTCGCCCATGTTGTTATATATCGCACAGGCAGCTTCGATGATGGGCATCGCCAGAGCTGCGCCACTCCCCTCACCTAAACGCATCTCCATATTGAGATAAGGCTCCAGCCCCAAATGCGACAGCGCTATACGCGCCCCTTTTTCTGCCGACAGGTGAGAAGGAATGAGATACGGTTTGATTGCAGGAGACATCTGGCAGGCTGCGAGCGCAGCAGCATAAGAAAGAAATCCATCCAGCAACACGGGTAAACCGCAGGAAGCAGCGCCTAACATCACGCCAGCCATTCCGACCAAATCAAATCCCCCCACTTTTGCCAGAACATCAACGCCATCCTGCGGATTTGGTTGATTCAACGTAATCGCCCGGCGCACAACATCAATTTTATTAGCCAGTTTATCTGTCGGCAGGTTTGCGCCAATCCCAACCACTTCTTCAGGATCCCGGCCAGTGATTGTGCTGACTATTGCCGCTGCCGGTGTCGTGTTTGCCATCCCCAGTTCACCTACATCAAACAGCGTGACACCGTTTTTTGCCAGCTCCCGCGTATAACATATGACGTCCAAAAGCAACTTTTCAGCCTGACGGCGACTCATTGCCGGAGCTGAAGCAATATTGCCGCTACCTCGTGCGACACGCATGTTGATAAGCCCGGGGATAGGCTCAGCACTATCAATACCAACATCAACTACGTGGACGTTAGCGCCCGCTTGTGCTGCCAGCACACACACGCCGGTTGTTCCGCGGGTCATATTTTCAGCCTGAATGGCTGTCACTTCTTTTGGGGAAATAGCGACCCCTTCCTCCCAGACGCCGTGATCGGCACACATAACCAGTACCGCTTTTTTGCCCACATGCGGTATGCCATTCAACCCCGGCATTCCCGCCAGTTGTATGGCAAGCGCCTCCAGCCTTCCCAGGCTACCAACAGGTTTGAGTAACCCGTCAATATGCCGTTGTGCACGCGACATAGCGGCAGGATCGATAGCAGGGATCGTATTCAGTAAATCGGCAAGTGTTTGCATGTCACGTCTCTTTATAGCAGTGCCAGCAGGAAGACCAGTTCACCAAGCTCTATAGCAGCTCCCAGCGTATCGCCGGTTTGCCCGCCCAGCGTACGTTTGAGAAGCTGACCGAGGATGAAAATCGCCACCATCGTCACCACCATAGCAGCCACACCATGCATACCCGGCAATAATACGGCAGCAAAAATAGCGGCTAAGCCGAGTGTGACGCAGGTTTGTCGCCCATCAATTTTGCCAATGAACACATTGCCAAGCCCTTCTTCCCGGGCATAACGATGACGATACATCAATAATGCGGCAGTCCCGCGGCTGACCGCACATGCTGCCGCCAGCGATGCAAGGATCGGTTCGCCACGCAGAGCCAACTCGCTTAATACCAGAATCTTTGCCAGTACAACAAAAATCAATGCCAGACCGCCATGGGTGCCTAAACGGCTATCACGCATGATTTCCAACATGCGATCGCGGCTACGTGCAGAAAATACGCCATCACAGGTATCGGCGAGGCCGTCTAGGTGGAATCCCCCGGTCATCAGCGCCAGCACAAGTACGCTAAACAGTGCCGCCAGTGGTACGCCACACCATGCCTGCAGCACCATGAAGACCAGCCCGCTAATCGCGCCAAGCAATAATCCAATTAAAGGAAAAGTAATAATACCGCGAGAATAATGCTCGAAATCCAGTCCCTGGGACCAGCGACGCGGTACAGGCAGACGCGTAATAAATGAGAGCATCGCCCAAAATAATTTACTCATTTGATTTTTACTCCAATACCCGAAACCACCAGCCATACTTCATTTGCCGCAGCGGCCAGCTGCTGATTTACCCGCCCGGCAATATCACGAAAATGTCGTGCCAGACGACTCTCCGGCACAATCCCCATTCCCACTTCGTTAGTCACTAATACAACCTTTGCGGGGCAACGTTGGCAGGCAGCAATCAACGACTGAATCTCAGCATTAATCGCCTGTTCCATCGCCTGATAATCCCATTCATCAGGGTCTTTATCGCCGCCATAATCAAACAACAGATTAGTCACCATTGTGGTAACGCATTCCAGCAACACAGCTTCATGCGGGTTAATGTCTGCATGAATTAATTCATCAAGATGTTGCCAACGCTCCACCGTGCGCCAGTGCGCCGGACGGCCTTGCCGATGATGTTCTATCCGTGCAGCCATCTCGTCATCAAGGATTTGCGAGGTGGCGATATACAGAACCTGTGAAGAGTCCCCAATAAGCGCCTCTGCGTGGCGACTCTTCCCGCTCCGTGCGCCCCCCGTCACCAAAATCATCATACCGACTCCTGATTCAATTGTATGATGGTATTCATTGAACAGAACAATGGATCCCCCACCATTGCTGACCGCAAAACATTTACACGATCAATACTGCGCGTAATATAATTAAAAATCCAGCATTCTCAATCCATTACGAAAGAAGATGGCATTGTGGAATAGCCAGACTTCCTCGTGTTAACGTCCGACAAAATGCGTCATTGACAGCGGTTTCTGTGGATTGACACATTTCATTCAGATAATGAATTAATGCTACTGCCGGACCAACCAGCAAACGGGCATTGTGTTCTGAAATCCAGGCTATTGATTCAACGTCAACGACAGATCTGCGCTGTAAAAGAACTTGTAAAACAACGCAATAGAATTATCCGGAATGGTGGCGACTATGCACTAGAACACCACAATTTCGCTCTCTCGGTAAGGCACTGTCACAGCATTCAACAGAATGTGACTTGCCAGATTTATTAGCGCCACCAGATGTTTAACCGGGTAACCACGACCCAGTCGGGGATATATTCCATCTTCTCGCTGACATCATCAAGAATAAAAAGGTTTATCACACTCAGAGCAACGTTCTTCAGCAGGCGGGATAATTCTTCAACATTTAAAAGATGTGTTATTAAAGGCATACAAACTGGACGTATTGTATTTTCTTTTGGTGGTTGACCTAAGGTAGCAGTTTATCCTGATGCGCTGAGATTTCTGTAATATCTACGTCAACATTCTCCTCGAATAGAAAATGCAGCCTCGGCAAGTGATTCACATTTTTTAACAAAACGTTGTTAGCGTGCCATTTTCAGAAGCTCTCCAAGAAAGCGAATTCTTTTCTCAAATTCTGCATTCTCAGACACAGCTTTCTACTCCATGGCAATGGCCCAAATACGAAGTTGCTCAGGATCATTAGTGGTGCTGAGAAGTTAAATAACCATGCGGAGTACCACTCGTCATCACGTATTTATATATCATGAAGCTATTGTTGTGTTTTGTACATCAGTAGATGTATTCTGATATACTCCTTTTGCTAGACATAACCTTTCACCTGCTTGCAAAGCTTCTGTGTTCTGACATTGCCAAATTGTTGCAATTCTGTATCCAGCCTTCTTTCAGTCATAGCTTCGGGCCGCGATAAGACTCACTGATCTGGCCCTGATTCCTCTTGCAGACTTTATAGACCAATTAAAATGCAGTTTCTGCAGGTCAACGTCTGACCATCATTGTCATCACTCTGGCCATTAGAGTAACCTTCTGCATTCATCCTTTTGTAAAAAGTTTATGTCAGTATCAGCAATTAACCGGACCTGATACTGATATGAGTCTTACCGCATATACGGTCAATTTCAGCAATTAATTACATTATCCACGCCAAAGTGTTTGTCATCGCAATGATGGTACCTTCTTTCAGACACCATTTTTTCAACTCCGTTTTCCACGGACCGCACTCTTATGTCAAGAGTGCGGTGATCCTACCCACGTAATATGGACACAGGCCTAAGCGAGGTTCTGGTTTTCAAATTGTTCCGGACTGAGGCCGCCACACCAACTGTGCCGCCGCCACCGATTGTAATCACATTCGATATAATTAAACACCGTTGCCCGCATTATTTCCCGGCTGATAAAGTGTTCTCCATGG
>NZ_SJWV01000176.1:0-8238 GCF_004352695.1 Escherichia sp. KCJ4928 | reverse complement strand
TCCATAAATACGGTGTAAGTTGCCAGCGCCGCCCCCTGATTTTGCTGCGGAACCGCTTTTACCGCCACTACACCCAATGCCGGGAACACCAGCGAAAACCCGGCCCCCGCCAGTAAGACGCCGATTTTCGCCATCCACGGCATAGTCGCCACGCCAACCAGTAGCAGGCCGATTATCTCAACGCTAAAGCAAATCATCGCTACGTTTAAGCCACCGATACGGTTAATGCCGTTAGGGAATAACAAACGCGTACCGACAAACGCACAGCTAAACAGCGTCAGCGCGAAAGCCGCACCGTCCCAACCTTTAGCGTCATAAAACAGCGTGATAAAGGTGGCGATGACGCCAAATCCGGCGGAAGCCAGTGCCAGCGCCATACCGTACAGCCAGACGCTCCCAAGCACCGCGCGAAACGGCAGCGGTTTGCCTTTACTGGCTTTTACCGTCGGACGCGGGATCGCCAACAAAATGGCCACCAGCGCCACGCCCATAATGATTAACGCTAACGCCTGCAAGCCGCCCCAGTGATAAAACACGACGCCTAACGGCGCACCCATCGCCATCGCCCCGTAAGTGACAATGCCGTTCCACGAAATCACCCGCCCGATATGCAGCGAGCCAACCACGCCAACGCCCCACAGGGTCGATCCCGTTCCGGCAAAACTTTGCCCAATCCCAAGGATGACGCGCCCCAGGCAAAGTAATAACAGGCTGATGACAGGCAGACTGGCGGTTAATCCTGCCGTCAGATACCCCAGGCCGCTCAAAAAGCAGCCGCATAAACCGAAGACGACAATCTTTTTGGGTCCCAGCAAATCGGCATAACGTCCGGCATGAGGGCGGCTCAGCAAGGTGGCGAAATATTGCAGGCTGATAACCAATCCTGCCCAGAAAGCGCTAAAGCCCATCACATCATGGACATAGCCCGGTAATACAGCGAGCGGCAACCCGATGGTGAGGTAGCTGGCGAAGTTAAACATGACAATGGAGACAATGCGCAAATTCAGGCGCAATCCGTTTAGCGCGGGTTCGGCTACGGGTTCGGGCATGAGGATCACCACATTTTTACAACAGTGTTTCATTTTTACCATGTGCTGACGTGAAAATCAGCAGTAAGAATCAGAATATTGCTGGCGTGACTCCCGCTACACTTAATACAAAAAGTCACAAGGAAGCCCCAATGGAAACCCCTCAACCCGATAAAACGGGCATGCACATTCTGCTCAAGCTGGCCTCGCTGGTAGTGATCCTCGCGGGCATTCACGCAGCGGCAGATATCATTGTGCAGCTGTTACTGGCGCTGTTTTTTGCCATCGTCCTCAACCCGCTCGTCACCTGGTTTATTCGTCGGGGAGTACAACGCCCCGTTGCCATTACGATTGTAGTGGTGGTGATGCTGATCGCACTAACCGCGCTGGTCGGCGTACTGGCGGCATCGTTTAACGAATTTATCTCTATGCTGCCGAAGTTTAATAAGGAGCTGACGCGCAAACTTTTTAAATTGCAGGAGATGTTGCCTTTTCTTAATTTGCATATGTCGCCGGAGCGAATGCTGCAGCGGATGGACTCGGAAAAAGTGGTTACCTTCACCACAGCGCTAATGACCGGGCTTTCCGGGGCAATGGCGAGCGTGCTTTTGCTGGTGATGACCGTAGTTTTTATGCTGTTTGAAGTGCGCCACGTCCCTTACAAAATGCGTTTTGCGCTGAATAATCCACAGATTCACATCGCGGGATTACACCGCGCACTTAAAGGCGTTTCGCACTATCTTGCATTGAAGACGCTACTCAGTTTATGGACAGGTGTCATCGTCTGGCTGGGGCTGGAGCTGATGGGGGTACAGTTTGCGCTGATGTGGGCAGTACTGGCGTTTTTGCTTAACTACGTGCCCAATATCGGCGCGGTAATTTCCGCCGTACCGCCAATGATTCAGGTGCTGCTGTTTAATGGTATTTACGAATGTATTCTGGTCGGCGCATTGTTTTTAGTTGTCCATATGGTCATCGGCAATATTTTAGAGCCACGGATGATGGGCCATCGCCTGGGGATGTCCACCATGGTGGTATTTCTTTCATTGTTAATTTGGGGATGGCTGCTCGGCCCGGTAGGGATGCTACTTTCGGTGCCATTAACCAGTGTGTGTAAAATCTGGATGGAAACCACCAAAGGCGGTAGCAAACTGGCGATTTTACTGGGGCCAGGCAGACCGAAAAGTCGGTTACCGGGATGAGGCGACAAGTGATACGATACGCACTTTCATTTTCCATTAAACGTTGGCCCTGATATGTATCGGATAGTTCTGGGGAAAGTTTCGACCTTAAGCGCAGCTCCACTGCCACCGGGTTTACGCGAGCAAGCACCGCAAGGTCCACGACGCGAACGCTGGCTGGCGGGGCGTGCATTGCTTTCGCACACGCTTTCCCCGCTACCGGAGATCATCTATGGCGAACAAGGCAAACCTGCATTTGCGCCGGAAACGCCGCTATGGTTCAACTTAAGCCATAGCGGTGACGATATCGCCCTGCTGTTGAGTGATGAAGGCGAAGTCGGCTGCGATATCGAAGTGATTCGCCCGCGCGCCAACTGGCGCTGGCTGGCGAACGCCGTATTCAGCCTCGGGGAACACGCTGAGATGGACGCCGTGCATCCTGATCAGCAACTGGAAATGTTCTGGCGCATCTGGACGCGCAAAGAAGCCATCGTTAAACAGCGTGGCGGCAGCGCCTGGCAAATCGTCAGCGTAGACAGCACCTATCACTCCTCGCTGTCAGTCAGCCATTGTCAGCTTGAAAATTTAAGCCTGGCGATCTGCACCCCTACTCCCTTTACGCTCACCGCCGACAGTGTGCAATGGATCGATTCAGTTAACTGATCCGCCCACCCGACTGCCCATCTATTGATCCAGAACAGGTAATCAGTATGACGAATACTTAAAATCGTCATACTTATTTCCGCCATCTATTTTAATCCATTGGGGTTACCATGCTCTCCACACTCCGCCGCACTCTATTTGCGCTGCTGGCTTGTGCGTCTTTTATCGTCCATGCCGCTGCACCAGATGAAATCACCACCGCCTGGCCGGTGAATGTCGGGCCACTAAACCCGCACCTTTACACGCCTAACCAGATGTTCGCCCAGAGCATGGTTTATGAACCATTGGTGAAATATCAGGCAGACGGTTCGGTGATCCCGTGGCTGGCAAAAAGCTGGACTCATTCAGAAGATGGTAAAACCTGGACCTTCACCCTGCGTGATGACGTGAAATTCTCCAACGGTGAACCGTTCGATGCCGAGGCGGCGGCAGAAAACTTCCGCGCAGTGCTCGATAACCGTCAACGTCACGCCTGGCTGGAGCTGGCAAACCAGATTGTTGATGTTAAAGCACTCAGTAAAACAGAGCTGCAAATTACCCTGAAAAGCGCCTACTATCCTTTCCTGCAAGAACTGGCCCTGCCCCGTCCTTTCCGTTTTATCGCTCCCTCGCAGTTTAAAAACCATGAAACCATGAACGGAATTAAAGCGCCGATTGGCACCGGACCGTGGATTTTGCAGGAATCGAAACTGAATCAGTACGATGTCTTCGTCCGTAACGAAAACTACTGGGGCGAAAAGCCAGCGATTAAAAAGATCACCTTTAACGTCATCCCGGACCCGACTACCCGCGCGGTGGCGTTTGAAACTGGCGATATCGACCTGCTGTACGGAAACGAAGGGTTATTACCGCTCGATACCTTCGCCCGCTTTAGCCAGAATCCGGCTTACCACACCCAACTGTCACAGCCGATCGAAACCGTGATGCTGGCGCTCAATACCGCCAAAGCCCCCACCAACGAGCTGGCAGTACGTGAAGCTCTTAATTACGCGGTAAACAAAAAATCGCTGATTGATAACGCGTTATATGGCACCCAGCAGGTCGCCGACACCCTGTTTGCCCCTTCTGTGCCTTACGCTAATCTCGGCCTGAAACCGCGCCAGTACGATCCGCAGAAAGCGAAAGAGTTGCTGGAAAAAGCCGGTTGGACGCTGCCTGCGGGCAAAGACATCCGCGAGAAAAATGGTCAGCCGCTGCGCATTGAACTGTCGTTCATCGGCACCGATGCGTTAAGCAAATCGATGGCGGAAATCATTCAGGCTGATATGCGCCAGATTGGCGCAGATGTCTCGCTGATTGGCGAAGAAGAGAGCAGTATCTATGCTCGTCAGCGCGACGGTCGTTTTGGCATGATTTTCCACCGCACCTGGGGCGCGCCATACGATCCACACGCCTTCCTGAGTTCAATGCGCGTACCGTCGCACGCTGACTTCCAGGCACAGCAAGGATTAGCCGACAAGCCGCTGATTGATAAAGAGATCGGCGAAGTGCTGGCGACCCATGACGAAACGCAACGTCAGGCGCTGTATCGCGACATTCTGACCCGTCTGCATGACGAGGCGGTTTATCTGCCTATCAGCTACATCTCGATGATGGTGGTATCAAAACCGGAGCTGGGTAACATCCCCTACGCGCCGATCGCCACCGAAATTCCGTTCGAACAGATTAAACCGGTGAAACCTTAATGTTGCGTTACGTATTACGCCGCTTTCTGCTGCTGATCCCGATGGTGCTCGCCGCCTCGGTGATCATTTTTCTGATGCTGCGCCTCGGTACCGGCGACCCGGCGCTCGATTATTTGCGTCTGTCTAACCTGCCGCCGACGCCGGAGATGCTGGCCTCTACCCGCACCATGCTGGGACTGGATCAGCCGCTGTACGTCCAGTACGGCACCTGGTTGTGGAAGGCGCTGCATCTTGACTTTGGTATCTCATTCGCCAGCCAACGCCCGGTACTGGACGATATGCTGAACTTCCTGCCCGCCACGCTGGAACTTGCAGGTGCGGCGCTGGTATTAATTCTGCTCACTTCCGTACCGCTCGGTATCTGGGCGGCGCGCCACCGCGACCGTCTGCCGGATTTCGCCGTACGTTTCATCGCGTTTCTTGGCGTGTCGATGCCTAACTTCTGGCTGGCGTTTTTACTGGTGATGGCGTTTTCGGTGTATCTGCAATGGCTACCCGCGATGGGTTACGGCGGCTGGCAGCACATCATTTTGCCTGCGGTTTCCATTGCCTTTATGTCGCTGGCGATTAACGCGCGTTTACTGCGCGCCAGTATGCTGGACGTCGCCGGTCAGCGTCACGTCACCTGGGCGCGTCTGCGCGGCCTGAACGACAAACAGACCGAACGTCGCCACATCCTGCGCAATGCCTCGCTGCCGATGATCACCGCCGTGGGGATGCACATCGGCGAACTGATCGGCGGGACGATGATTATCGAAAACATCTTTGCCTGGCCGGGCGTCGGGCGCTATGCGGTGTCGGCGATTTTTAACCGTGACTATCCGGTGATCCAGTGCTTTACGCTGATGATGGTGGTGGTTTTTGTGGTCTGTAATTTGATTGTCGATTTGCTCAACGCCGCGCTGGACCCGCGCATTCGTCGTCATGAAGGAGCGCACGCGTGAACTTTTTCCTCTCTTCCCGCTGGTCGGTACGCCTGGCGCTGATCATTATCGCCCTGCTGGCGCTGATTGCGCTTACCAGCCAGTGGTGGCTGCCGTATGACCCTCAGGCTATTGATCTGCCGTCGCGCCTGCTTTCGCCGGATGCGCAGCACTGGCTGGGCACCGATCACTTAGGGCGTGATATTTTCTCGCGGCTGATGGCGGCGACCCGCGTGTCGCTCGGTTCGGTAATGGCCTGCCTGCTGCTGGTGCTGACATTAGGGCTGGTGATTGGCGGCAGCGCCGGACTGATTGGCGGACGCGTTGATCAGGCCACCATGCGCGTCGCCGATATGTTTATGACCTTCCCGACCTCGATTCTGTCGTTCTTTATGGTTGGCGTGCTCGGCACCGGGCTGACCAACGTAATTATCGCCATCGCCCTGTCGCACTGGGCGTGGTATGCACGCATGGTGCGCAGCCTGGTGATTTCACTACGCCAACGCGAGTTTGTGCTGGCGTCACGGCTTTCCGGTGCGGGCCATGTGCGGGTGTTTGTCGATCATCTGGCAGGCGCGGTGATCCCTTCGCTGCTGGTGCTGGCAACGCTGGATATCGGCCATATGATGCTGCACGTCGCGGGGATGTCTTTCCTTGGCCTCGGTGTGACCGCGCCGACCGCCGAATGGGGCGTGATGATTAACGACGCGCGCCAGTATATCTGGACCCAGCCGCTGCAAATGTTCTGGCCGGGGCTGGCGCTGTTTATCAGCGTGATGGCCTTTAACCTGGTGGGTGACGCACTGCGCGATCATCTGGATCCTCATCTGGTGACGGAGCACGCACACTAATGCCGCAACAGATTGAACTACGTAATATCGCGCTACAGGCCGCGCAGCCGCTGGTACACGGTGTATCGTTAACCCTGCAACGCGGGCGCGTGCTGGCGTTAGTCGGCGGTAGCGGCAGCGGGAAATCATTAACCTGCGCCGCGACGCTGGGCATTTTGCCCGCTGGCGTTCGCCAGACGGCGGGGGAAATTTTAGCCGATGGCAAACCGGTTTCGCCTTGCGCCCTGCGCGGCATCAAAATTGCCACCATCATGCAGAACCCGCGCAGCGCCTTTAATCCACTGCACACCATGCACACCCACGCGCGGGAAACCTGCCTGGCGTTAGGGAAACCCGCCGATGACGCTACGCTTACCGCTGCCATAGAAGCGGTGGGGCTGGAAAACGCCGCGCGCGTGCTGAAGCTGTACCCGTTCGAGATGAGCGGCGGCATGTTGCAGCGCATGATGATTGCGATGGCGGTGCTGTGTGAATCACCGTTTATCATCGCCGATGAACCGACCACCGACCTCGACGTGGTAGCACAGGCGCGCATCCTCGATCTGCTGGAAAGCATTATGCAAAAACAAGCGCCGGGAATGCTGCTGGTGACCCATGATATGGGCGTTGTGGCGCGTCTGGCGGATGACGTGGCGGTGATGTCTGACGGTAAGATTGTCGAACAGGGCGATGTAGAAACGCTGTTTAACGCCCCCAAACATACAGTGACGCGCAGCCTGGTTTCCGCTCATCTCGCCCTCTACGGTATGGAGCTGGCATCATGACTTTACTTAACATCTCCGGCCTTTCCCATCACTATGCGCACGGTGGATTTAACGGAAAACATCAACATCAGGCGGTGCTGAATAACGTTTCCCTGACCCTGAAAAGCGGCGAAACCGTCGCCCTGCTGGGGCGCAGCGGCTGCGGGAAAAGTACCCTCGCGCGGTTGCTGGTGGGTTTAGAATCGCCCGCGCAGGGGAATATTAGCTGGCGTGGCGAACCGCTGGCGAAACTCAATCGCGCCCAGCGTAAAGCGTTCCGCCGCGATATTCAGATGGTATTTCAGGACTCCATCAGCGCCGTGAATCCGCGCAAAACCGTGCGCGAGATCCTGCGTGAACCGATGCGCCACCTGCTATCACTGAAAAAATCCGAACAACTGGCGCGCGCCAGCGAAATGCTGAAGGCGGTCGATCTCGATGACAGCGTTCTCGACAAACGCCCACCGCAGTTAAGCGGCGGCCAGCTCCAGCGCGTCTGCCTGGCTCGCGCGCTGGCGGTCGAACCGAAACTACTGATTCTGGATGAAGCCGTTTCTAACCTTGATCTCGTGTTACAGGCGGGCGTCATTCGCCTGCTGAAAAAGCTACAACAACAGTTTGGCACCGCCTGCCTGTTCATCACCCACGACTTACGCCTGGTGGAACGCTTCTGTCAGCGGGTGATGGTGATGGACAACGGACAAATCGTCGAAACCCAGGTGGTGGGAGATAAATTAACCTTTTCCTCTGACGCCGGACGTGTGCTACAAAACGCGGTATTACCCGCATTCCCCGTGCGCCGTCGCACCACAGAAAAGGTTTAACGCAAATGCAACGAGTCACCATCACGCTTGATGACGATTTACTGGAGACGCTGGACAGCCTGAGCCAGCGTCGTGGTTATAACAATCGTTCCGAAGCTATCCGCGATATTCTGCGTAGCGCCCTGGCCCAGGAGGCCACTCAGCAGCACGGCACGCAAGGTTTCGCGGTGCTCTCCTATGTGTATGAACACGAAAAACGCGACTTAGCCAGCCGCATTGTCTCCACCCAGCACCATCACCACGATCTCTCCGTCGCCACGCTGCATGTGCATATCAATCACGACGACTGTCTGGAAATCGCCGTGCTGAAAGGTGATATGGGCGACGTGCAGCATTTTGC
>NZ_SJWV01000175.1:0-8360 GCF_004352695.1 Escherichia sp. KCJ4928 | reverse complement strand
GTAATTTTCTTATAGGGAGTACATATGGGTTTCTGGAGAATCGTCATCACCATCATTCTGCCGCCTCTCGGCGTGCTGCTCGGTAAAGGGTTCGGTTGGGCGTTCATTATTAATATTCTGCTGACACTGCTTGGGTATATCCCCGGTTTGATTCACGCGTTCTGGGTGCAAATCCGCGATTAAACCTGTGCTCACCCCCGCGGCGTTAACGCGCCGCGTTCCTCTGCTACACTTTCTGAGTGTTTCCGTTAACGAATGAGGTAGCTATGGGTCTGTTCAATTTTGTGAAAGATGCCGGAGAAAAACTCTGGGACGCGGTTACAGGTCAGCACGATAAAGACGATCAGGCGAAGAAGGTGCAGGAGCATCTGAGCAAAACCGGTATACCTGATGCCGATAAAGTGAACATTCAAATTGCCGACGGCAAAGCGACGGTCACTGGTGACGGCCTGAGTCAGGAGGCGAAGGAGAAAATCCTTGTTGCGGTGGGGAATATTTCCGGTATTGCCAGTGTTGATGATCAGGTGAAAACTGCGACACCAGCCACTGCCAGCCAGTTTTATACCGTTAAGTCTGGCGACACTCTGACTGCCATTTCCAAACAGGTCTACGGTAACGCTAATCTGTACAATAAAATCTTCGAAGCGAATAAACCGATGCTAAAAAGCCCGGATAAAATTTATCCGGGGCAAGTGTTGCGTATTCCGGAAGAGTAGTTAATTGCCAGCCATCGCCTGCTGGATAATGGGAATTGGCGTCAGTAAATGCTGGCGCATTAACTCACTGGCGCGCGCGGTATCTCGCGCCAGTACCGCCGCAGTCAGGGTCTGGTGCTGATCGTGTTTATCCTCCAGCATTTCTACCGAAAGCACCGTTCGCCGCAGCCAGATAAATCGATAGCGCGCCGCCAGATCAAACAACCGTTCACGCATTTGCAGCAAATAGTGAGAACCACAGCCCGCCACAATTGCTGTATGAAACGCCTGATGACGCAGATCCCACTCATCAAGCATTTTCTCGCTGGCGTCACAGGCCTCCAGCTTACTCAGCAGATGCGCTTTTGCGAGAACGTCTGCCTCCCATTCATCGCCACCGCGGGCAATCGCCAGACTGACCAGCATCGCTTCCATATTGGCGCGGGCGTCGAAAATATCGAGCAGCTCCTGCTCTGACATAGACGCCACCCGATACCCTTTTTGATTCACCACCGTGACCAGCCGTTCCGCCACCAGTTGCGAAAGAGCTTCCCGTAACGGCCCAACGCCAAGTGCATAACGCGATGTCAGCAAACTCATTCGTAATTTTTCATCCGGTTGAAAATTACCGCGAATAATATCGTTCTTCAGCCAGCGATAGCCATCCAGAGACGTAATGGTCATGGTGTGACTCCTGATCATTATCAGCGCGTATTATGAACGGGTGTTTTTTGCCACAATACCAGCTTTTTCCAGCGCGCCATAATCGGCACGGTACAGATAATCCCTATCGCTAATAAGCCGGTAGAGATCACTTCTAACTGTTGCGCCGGGCGGAATAACATCACCACCAACACAAAGGTAATAAAGCCTATTACCAGCCAGGTGAGCCACGGGTAAAGCCACATGCGCAAGCGAATTTCGCTTCCTTCTGCTCGCAGAATTTTACGCATCCGCAACTGTGAAACGGCGATGACTAAATAAACCAGCAGGGCGATAGCACCGGAGCTGTCTATCAGGAATTTAAACACTTTCGCAGGTGCGTAATAGTTCACCACCACCGTTAAAAATGCCGCTCCGGTGGAGAGTAACACCGCCACATACGGGGTTTTACTGCGGTTGATTTTGCCCATTACCGCGGGCGCATCACCGCGACGGCTTAAGGAGTAGAGCATCCTTGACGCGGTATACAGCGCCGAGTTCAGACAGCTGGTTACGGAAAGTAATATCACACAGTCCATGATTAATTTCGCATGGGGAATATTGAGCAATTCCAGTACCGAGCGATAAGAACCGACGGCTTTTAGTCCGGGCATATTCCACGGAATTAATGCCACGACGACAAAAATAGAGCACAAATAGAAGATAGAAATACGCCAGATAACCGAGTTAGTGGCGCGGACAATATGTTTTTCCGGCGTGTCGGATTCCGCGGCGGCAATGGTGACAATTTCTGCGCCCATAAACGAGAACATGGTGATCAACATCGCGCTTAATACCGCACCGAAACCGTTGGGCATAAAGCCGCCGCTATCCCACAATCTTGAGATCCCGCTCACTTCGGCATAAGGGTAAAAACCGCTAATTGCGACTGCACCAAGGAAAATAAAGGCCAGGATAGCGATGACTTTGCACAGCGCCAGCCAGAACTCAAATTCGCCGTAGTTTTTAACGCTTAATAAATTACTGCCAGTTAAGGCGAGGGTAATGACGAGGGAAAATAACCAGATGGGAATGCCTAGAACCCACGAGTGCAGGATCATAGCGGCGATGTTGGCTTCCAGCGGGATAACCAGTACCCAAAACCACCAGTACAGCCAGCCGATGGTATAACCCGCCCAGCGGCCAATGGCTTTATCGGCATAGGTGGAAAACGAACCGGTATCGGGCGTGGCAACTGCCATTTCCGCCAACATCCGCATAATCATAACCACCAGTAATCCGGCGAACAGATAGGCCAGTAATACCGCCGGGCCCGCTTCGGCGATGGCGACGCTGGAACCGACAAACAGACTTGCGCCGATAACACCGGCAATAGACAACATGGTGACGTGGCGTGACTTCAGCCCGCCGCCTAACTCATGTGGTTGCGATGATTGCCCCATCCTGAATCCTCTCGAAAGTGTGTCACTTGGGAGAGCGCCCCGACATTTCCCGCGTCGGGTCACGCGTTTAATTGAGACGGTCAACAAAATCTTAAAAACGAAAGCGGGAGGGTTTTCTCCCTCTCCCTTAGGGAGAGGGCCGGGGTGAGGGTGTAGCCGCGTGATTACCCCTCACCCTAACCCTCTCCCCAGAGGGGCGAGGGGACAGTCCGCAGTCGTTTTTAACTTTGTCGATCGCCTCATCGTTATTATTTTTTACTGCATCGTTATCATTCCCTTAGCAACGTTTAACTCTTACAAACGGACATAGCTACTGCTTCGCCTCAGCAAAACACTGGCTGATGATCTCCAGACCCTGACGGATCTGAGCGTCTTCAATGGTGAGCGGTACAAGGATGCGCAGCACGTTGTAATACGGGCCGCAGGAGAGAAGAATCAGGCCCTTATCGCGGGCGCGTGCCACGATCCCGGCGGTGAGTTTGGCGTCCGGTTTGCTGTGATCGCCATCTTCAAACAGCTCGATGGCAATCATCGCTCCCAGCCCGCGTACGTCGCCGATCTCCGGGTGTTTTTCGGCTATCGCCAACAATCCGTCTTTTAGCTTCTGCCCCAGATCGTTGGCTTTTTGCAGCAGATTTTCCTGCTCAAACACCTTCAACACTTCCAGCGCCGCCACGCAGGCAATCGGGTTACCGGCATAGGTGCCGCCCAGACCGCCTGGAGCGACGGCATCCATCACTTCCGCGCGCCCGGTGACGCCCGCCAGCGGGAAGCCGCCCGCGATCGATTTCGCAAAGGTGGTGAGATCCGGCGCAACGCCCATCTGCTCCATCGCAAACAGCGTGCCGGTACGCCCCGCGCCGCTCTGCACTTCATCGGCAATCAGCATGATCCCGTGCTCGTCACACAGCGCGCGTAAACGCTGCATAAAGGCTGGCGACGCGGCGTAGAAACCGCCTTCGCCCTGAACCGGCTCAATCACGATGGCGGCGATATCTTCCGGCGCGGCATCATTTTTGAAGATCCGGTGGATGCTGGCGATAGCGTCATCCTCGCTTATGCCGTGCAGCGGGCAAGGATAAAGCGCGCGATAAACATGACCCGGCATCAGCCCCATGCCCGCAGAGTACGGATTCACCTTGCCGGTCAGCGCCAGCGTGTAATGCGTGCGCCCGTGATACGCGCCGCTAAAAGCGATGGTGCCGCTACGTTTGGTGGCGGCGCGGGCGATTTTTACCGCGTTTTCCACCGCTTCGGAACCGGTCGTAACCAGCAGCGTTTTCTTGGCGAAATCGCCCGGCACCTTCTGATTCATAATCTCGCACAGCTCCAGATACGGCTCGTAAGCCAGCACCTGGAAGCAGGTGTGCGACAGTTTTTTCAACTGCGCTTCCACCGCGGCCACCACCTTCGGATGCAGGTGCCCGGTATTGAGCACCGCAATCCCGCCCGCGAAATCAAGATACTCACGGCCTTCAACGTCCCACACCCGGCAGTTTTCCGCGCGGTCAGCGAAAATCGGGTGAATTTGCCCAACGCCACGGGGAATCGCCTGACTGCGGCGCTGCATTAACTCTTTATTGCTGCTCATTCGCGTTCTCCAGTTAAAGACCGATGCACATATATTTGATTTCTAAGTAATCTTCGATGCCATACTTCGAACCTTCACGACCCAGACCCGAGGCTTTGATGCCGCCGAACGGGGCCACTTCATTGGAAATAATGCCGGTATTGATGCCGACGATGCCGTACTCCAGCGCTTCGCCCACGCGGAAGACGCGGCTTAAATCACGGGCGTAGAAATAGGCGGCAAGGCCAAACTCGGTGTCATTGGCTTGCGCAATCACATCGGCTTCATCTTTAAAGCGGAACAGCGGGGCGAGGGGGCCGAACGTCTCTTCTTTCGACACTTTGGCGTTGGCCGGCACGTCCACCAGAATGGTCGGCTGGAAGAAGTTGCCGCCGCGTTCATCCGCTTTACCGCCGCAAACCACACGCGCACCTTTCTCCAGCGCATCGGCAATATGCTCTTCCACTTTTGCTACCGCTTTTTCATCGATCAGCGGCCCGATGGTGACGCCTTTATCCAGCCCGTCGCCGATGTGCAGTTTGCTCACCGCCTGCTGTAGTTTTTCGGCAAAGCGGTCATACACGCCGTCCTGCACGTATAAACGGTTGGCGCAGACGCAGGTTTGCCCGGCGTTGCGGAATTTCGAGGCCAGCGCGCCTTCCACGGCTTTATCGAGATCGGCATCGTCAAAGACGATAAACGGCGCGTTGCCGCCCAGCTCCAGCGACACTTTTTTGATGTCTTTCGCGCACTGTTCCATTAACTGGCGGCCAATTTCGGTCGAACCGGTAAACGACAGTTTGCGTACCATCGGGTTGCTGGTCAGTTCATTACCGACCGCGCCTGCCGAACCGGTGACCACGTTAAACACGCCAGCCGGAATGCCCGCGCGAATCGCCAGCTCCGCCAGCGCCAGCGCAGAGAACGGTGTCTGACTGGCGGGCTTCAGCACCATGGTGCAGCCTGCCGCCAGCGCCGGACCGGCTTTACGGGTAATCATCGCCGCCGGGAAGTTCCACGGCGTGATAGCTGCGGTAACGCCAATCGGCTGCTTGATAACAATCAGGCGTTTATCGGCCTGATGACCGGGAATGGTGTCGCCATAAATGCGTTTGCCTTCTTCGGCAAACCACTCAATAAAAGAGGCGGCGTAGCTGATTTCACCTTTCGCTTCGGCCAGTGGTTTGCCCTGTTCGAGGGTCATCAGGCGCGCTAAATCGTCCTGATGCTCTATCATCAAATTGAACCAGTTGCGCAGAATGTTGGCGCGTTCTTTGGCGGTGAGCGCACGCCAGGCGGGCAGGGCGCGGTTGGCGGCGTCGATAGCGGCGCGGGTTTCATCAGCGCCCATTTTCGGCACGCTACCCAGCTTGTCGCCGTTCGCCGGATTGGTGACGTCGATGACTTCACCATTGTTGGCGTCCAGCCATTCCCCGTTAATCAACGCCTGCTGGCGGAATAAGTTACTGTCGTTAAGTTTCATTGTTACGTCCTGTTTTCAAAGGTTATTGATTAAATGCGGCGTGTAAGGCATCCACACTACGTGCCGCTCGCAGCGTGCGTCCGGGGTTACTCTGGCTTGCCAACAGCGTTTGTACCTTGCTGACAATATGCGCACCAATAGGAATTGCTGATGTCGCTGCCGGGGAGGGCGCATTGCAGGTGTGGATCGTGCGTGGGGTGGTGACAAACAGAAAATCGTCAATCAGCTTGCCGTCCGGCGATACTGCCTGCGCCCGCACACCGGCGGGCCAGGGCTGGAGATCGCTTAACGAAAGCCGGGGACAATACTTTTGCACCAGGCGCAGATAGCCGCTTTTGCACAGCGAGTTTTTCATCTCGCCCAGTCCTGAGCGTAGATGGTTTTGCAGCACCCGGCGAATCCCCGACGAGCCCAAAATCTCCAGCGTGTCGCTAAATGAGAAGTCGCGCTTGCGATAGCCTTCGCGTTTGAAAGCCAGCACCGCGTTTGGCCCGACGGTGACGCTGCCATCGATCATTCGGGTGAGATGCACGCCCAAAAATGGCATTGCCGGGTCGGGAATGGGGTAAATCAGATGGTTAACAATCTGGTTATGCTCCGGCGCAAGGCGGAAATACTCGCCACGGAACGGGCAGATAATAAAACCCGGTTCGAGGCCGAGCATTTTCACCAGCCGGTCAGCCATCAGCCCGGAACAGCTAATCAGCGTCGATGCTTCATATTCGCCGCCCTGACGGGTTCGGACGACCACGCCGTTTTTATGCTCACTGAGGGCGCTGACTTCGGCGTTATAAATAATCTCACCGCCTCTGGCCTGGAAGATTTTTGCCATTGCCGCTGTGACTTCGCGATAGCTGACAATGCCGCTGGACGGCACAAAAATGCCGCCGAGCCCGGTGATATTCGGTTCGCGCTCGCGCAGTTCCTCGGCGTTTAACCACTCGCGCTCGATACCGTTCGCCGCCGTGCGTTCCCACAACGCGCGCATCCGTTCCATTTCGAGATCGGACGTGGCGACCAGCATCTTGCCGCAGTTGTCATAGCGAATGTCGTTTTGATCGCAAAAGGCTTTGGTGGCGCGGTTTCCCGCCAGGCAAAACTGCGCCTTCAGGCTGCCGGGCGTGTAATAGACCCCGGCATGGATCACGCCGCTGTTGTGGCCCGTCTGGTGACAGGCCGGGCCGGACTCTTTTTCCAGCAACGCAATGCGGGCATCCGGATAAACATCAATCAGTTGCATGGCGGTCGACATGCCGATGATGCCGCCGCCAATAATCACAAAATCATACATCCGCTCAATTCCTTTGCGCTTACTGATGCGTCTGGTAGTGGTGAGTGGCGTAAGCGAAATAGCCACGCTGACGCATCAGTTCACGGCGCAGATCCGGGTGCGGAGTAAAGCGGTCGCGACCGTGCAGCCAGAACAGGTTGTTTATCAACAGGAATTTGCCAACGGGAACGGGTACAGAAAGAATGCCTTTGCTGGTTTCAATGGCATCGGAAAGCTCGCTCAACCACACGCCTTCTTCAAAATCTTTTGGCTGGACGAACTGGTCGATATAGCGCATCACCGGGCGACCCTGTTGATCAACGTCGAACACTGGATGGAAAACATCTTTGCTGACGTTTTTGCTCGGCGGCGCGGCAAAGCGCATCGGGCGACGCGCCAGTGGATGGCGGAAATAGTGGTCCAGATGTTCCCAGTCATTGAGATGCAGCAGCAACGAATTTCCACCCTGCATGTTTTGCTCATCGATTTTCATCATCAGCACGTAATCGGTGATCTCTTCGACATACGTGCCGTCGTTGTGCAGTTCCATCACGCGGTGCGGCTGACGCAGATAGCTGTCTGAGTTATCGACATTTTTCACCACGAAACGCGCGTAATACTGACCGCTCATCGCATCGAAATTTGAGCGACCAATCAGATGCGCTACCGCCGTTGCCAGCTTCACCATCTCATCTGCCTGCGCCACATCATCGATACCCACCGCATTGATCAACAGCGCACCTTCAGCACGGTTTAGCAGGGTCTTCAACAGCAATGGTTGCAGCTGATTCGCACACAGATCGTCAAGAATTTTGCCTACCCGAAAACGCAGAAACGATTTGTACTCCAGCGCCTGCACGGGCCATTCGGCAACCTGTTCGAGAAACTGTTTGGTCGTCTGTTCGGTGAAGGTGAGTTCCAGCAGACGCGGGGATTGCGCCGACGGGATGAGAGTGAATCCGCTATAGTCCTGGCCTGAATCGACAGCGTTATTGTGTACGGCGGTCAGTGCATTCATCAGAAGCGATCCTCTTATGAGATGTAGGGTGACATGGCGATGCTCATTTCGTAGCCATAATCTAAAAATATCTACATTTCTGAAAAATGCGCACAAAAGCGACATATTGTTTTCTTATTGTGATCAAAAGCAACAAATTAGTAACATTTAACGTAGGGTATTAAGGCAAAGTGAGACAGGAAATGAATAACTAAAGCAACAGGTTAGGGGGAGTTAACA
>NZ_SJWV01000174.1:0-8465 GCF_004352695.1 Escherichia sp. KCJ4928 | reverse complement strand
CCCAAAAGCGAGTGACATTAATTTGGGGTTACGATATTCACCCACAAATCGAAATTATCCAGACAGGCGATAATTTCTTCCAGTTTCGCGCCATTGCCAATAATTTTGGCTTTCTTCGCTTTTACCAGATCCGCCATTTTGGCTTGCCCGGTCAGCACGGCGTGCAGATCTTCACGGCTGATGTAGAAAGAGGCGTCAGCTTGGGATTGCAGTGTTTTACGGTAGTTAAGCACGCTATCGTTCAGCGTCAGGTTGAGGTTATCGCCATTGCTCATATTGAAGTTCAGGCTGATATTTTTACCCGCGGCTTTCGCGCTATCGAGGCGAACGGACATAAAGTCGAACAGCATTTCGACCGACATCCCGCGAATGGTGTCCGGGGAACCGGTGGTGCCGTGGCTGAACTTATGCACCCCTTCGCGCAGCTCTTTCGCGCCGGTCAGGTAGAAACCGCGCCAGGTGGCGGACTCGGCCTGATAGCCCAGCTGTTCAAAGTTATTCGCTTGCAGATTCTTCGCGACCTGGTCACCCGGGTTGGCGGCAATCACCTGTTTCAGCAGTTCTGCCGACCAGCGGTAATCACCTTGCTTGTTCGCTTCTTGCGCCAGGTTGATGACACGGGCAGAACCGCCCAGCGCCTGCACGTAACGTTTACCCATCTCCACCTGACCATACGGATGCAGGTTAGCCGGGTTACCGTCGTAATAGCCAAGATAGAAGTTATACACCGCGCGGGCGTTGTGGCTGACAGAACCGTAATAGCCACGGCTGGCCCAGTTATTGGCAAGTGCAGGCGGCAGTTTAATCATGTCGCCGATTTCATTCATGGTGTAGCCCTGGTTCGCCAGGTGCAGGGTCTGGTCGTGAATGTACTTGATAGTATCGCGATATTTACCAATATAATCATTGATATGCTTATTGCCCCAGACCGGCCAGGTGTGCGGCATAAACAGGACTTCCGCGTCGTTACCCCACATATCCAGCGTTTCGTTCAGATACTCGGTCCACTTGCTGGTGTCGCGGGTTTTCGCGCCGCGCAGAGTGTAGAAGTTGTGCAGGGTATGCGTGGCGTTCTCGGCGGTACACAGCGCTTTCAGGGCCGGAATATAGAAGTGCATTTCGGCTGGTGCTTCGCTACCTGGGGTCATCAGGAAGTCAAACTCCAGGCCGTCGATAATCATCTTCTCACCGGTTTTGGTGATGGTTTTGTTCGGTGCGATGATGCTCGGGTAGCCCGATGCCAGCGTTACGCCAAGACCATTGCCGATGTTACCCTGAGGGTTATGCGCCAGCAGCAGGCCGTAGGAGTAAAGTGCACGGCGGCTCATAATATTACCCGCCAGTACGTTTTCGCTGATGGCTTCGTCCATAAAGCCAGCAGGGGCGATAACCTGCACTTTACCGGATTTCACATCGGCTTCAGAGATAATGCCTTTCACGCCGCCATAGTGGTCGGTATGGCTGTGGGTATAAATAACCGCAACAATCGGTTTTTGCGGGCGATTTTGGAAGTAAAGGTCAAGGGCGGCTTTTGCGCTCGGTGGCGTCACCAGCGGGTCGATGACAATAATCCCGGTATCACCTTCGATAAAGGTGATGTTGGAGATATCCTGACCGCGAACCTGGTACATTCTGTCGGTGACTTTAAACAGGCCGGAAATACCGTTTAACTGCGACTGACGCCACAGGCTAGGGTTAACGGTTTCAGGCGCGGGCGCATTGATATCAAATTTATAATCTTCCCCGCGATAATATGGTTTGCCATTAGCATCGCGCAGAATACCTTCATCCAGCAGCGGAGCGATAAATCCACGCTGAGCGTCGTCAAAATCCTGACGATCGCTAAACGGTAATGATTTGGCGTAATTCTGATTAACCTGTTGGGTATATTGAGTGGCGGCTTTCGCTTCCTCTTTCGCGTTAGCGGTATTTACCATCATGCCGCTGGCGGCAGTTAACGCAATAATAATTCTGCTCAAACGGAATAACCGAGAGTTATTCATATAAATCTCCATTTATCATTTATGTCGTAAATATGTAATCCATGCAAAATACGTCATTTAAAGCTGGGGTTATCATAATTGGGAATTTGCGACTTTAATAAGTGGAAGTGTGAGCTGAACGATCCATTTTATTAGGCATTTGTGCTGAAGAGGAAAAGTTACAGTAAAACTATCATTGCAGAAAATAATATGAGCCGTTTTATGTGTTTATTATATATATTGTACCTGTCGTTGGCACAGCGGGACATTGCGCTACTGTGCCAACGCTTTACTCATGGGGCTTTAGCACAGGACTGTGGCAAAAAATGTTGATGCGCCAATATTGCTGCACCCTGAGCGCCATTAAAGTCAGAAGATGAGGCGGCAATAAAGCGCACGACCTGATGCGGCAGTGGACGGCGCAGGTACTTTTGGGTCATGGCAATGAGAGTCTCGCGTGGGAAGGCGGGCATATCCATCACGCCACCGCCCAGAATCACCGCATCGGGATCGAACAGATTAATGCTGGTGGCAATGGCCCGTGCCGCGTTTTCAAGCAGACTCTGGACGAAAGGGGCGTTTTCCGCATGGACGAAAAGGTCGCTCAATGGGTAATTTCGGGGCTGTTGTTCGTACCAGCGTCTTAGCGCCATTCCAGAGCAATTGGTTTCCAGGCACCCAGGATTGCCACACGCGCAGTGTTGGGTCATATCTCCCAGGGGGATATGACCCAGTTCGCCTGCCACACCGTGTGCACCCGTCCACGGCGCACCGTTCATCCACACTGCGAACCCCATCCCCGTACCGAGATAGGCCGCCAGAACCAGTTGTTGCGTAAGGCGGTTTTCTACTACGTCCCAGGAGAGTTGCAGGTTAACGTCGCGGGAAAACTCAACCGGACAATTCAGCGTATTTTCGAGCTTATCGGCGAGATCATATAAATCCGCCGCTGTTAACGGCAGGTTAGGCGTAGAAATTATGGTGCGTTTATCTTTACTGACCAGCGCCGGAAATCCCATCACCAGACCATGACAGCGAGCGTTAAAGCGCCTGAGTTGCTCGTCAATCATTTCGCCGATACCCGACACCAGGCTGGGAGCAATGACTTCTGCGGTCCGCTTTTTTTCGCAGTGTAGCGTTTCACCTTCTGCTGTCCGCAGACAAAAGCGGATATGCGTTGCCCCCATATCCACGCCCGCTACGACGTTATGCTGTTTTTGCATGAGGCTGTACCTCGCTTTTTGCAGCCAGAATCTGCGCGGTCATAATTCTCCATGCTTCGTCGATATTTTCCGCATGATTAAACAGGCCGGAAGTGCCGACGATAAAGACATCCGCTCCTGCCGCCATTAGTTTTTCGTAAGTTGCCTGGTTGCAGGAACCGTCCACCTCAATTTCGTACTCCAGACCTTCTCGTTCACGCCATGCCTTCAGTTCGGCAAGTTTATCCAGCATTTCAGGAATGAACGGTTGTCCGGCAAAGCCGGGATCGACAGTCATGACCGTAATTTTATCGGCCTTATGGATATAGTATTTCATGGCCTCAACTGGCGTCTCCGGATTAAGGATCAGCCCCACTTTCATGTCATGACGGCGGATTTCATCAATCAGGCGGAACGCCTGGCCGTTGATGGTTTCCGGATGCAGAGTGATAAAATCTGCTCCCGCACGTGCCAGTTGAGCAATGTAATCCTGCGGCCGCGTCACCATCAGATGACAGTCGAGCGGTTTAGTTGCCAGTTTTTTAACCTGACTTACGAAGAACGGTGAGAGTGTCAGATTGGGGACAAAGTGACCGTCCATGATATCGATGTGGAAGTAATCGGCATGGCTGTCGATAAATTCGATCTGTTCTTTAAATTTCAGCAGATCCATACACATTAACGAGGGGGAGATTTTCATGTTCAATTCCTTACTTACTGATAAGACGGTCAAGGGCGACAGCCGCGATAATTAATCCGCCCATCACCACCAGTTGGTAATAGGTTTGTACCTGCAAAATATTCAGACCGTTGTTGATGGTGCCGATGATCAACCCGCCAATCACCACAGAGAAAATGCGCCCCTTGCCGCCGAAGAAACTGGTGCCGCCAATGATGGCGCTGGCAATGGCATAGGTTTCAAAACCCATACCGGCAAGCGGTTCTGCGGCACCGAGTCGTGCAGTTGAGACGACGCCTGCCAGACCTGCACAAACACCGGAGATGATAAACACCACCAGGATGTGGAATTTCACGTCAATCCCGGAATAGAACGCCGAATTTTTGTTGCCGCCCAGTGCGTAGATGTTGCGCCCGAGCCGCATACGCGTTGTCAGAAACCAAAGGATGAGCGCGACAATTAGCGAGAAGATAACGGGGACAGGTATCCCAATTACGCTGGCGGCAAAGAAGTTCACGAAGTCAAAGGAGAAGCCGTATACCGAGTTGGCATCGGAGATCACCAGCGTGATCCCACGGAAAATCGCGTTGGTGCCAAGGGTGATGATGAACGGGTGTAGCCCCGTCCAGTTGACCAGGCAGCCGTTGATCGCCCCCAGTGCGCCGCCAACCAGTACACCGCCAATCATCGCTGCGAGAAACGGGTCAACACCTGCCAACATCAGTTTGGCGGTCACCATACCGGAAAGCGCCAGAATCGCGCCAACCGAGAGGTCGATACCAGCGACCAGGATAGCGAAAAACTCGCCCATGCCGATCAATACCGTCACGGAGCTTTGAACAAAAATCTGGGTAATATTATTGGTGGTCAGAAAATATTCTGGCGACAGCGAACCAAAAATGGCGACGATGATCGCCAGGATAAAAAAGGTGCCGTATTTATCCCAGAACAGCGCAAAGTTGAACGGTTTCTTCTCGCTCGCTTCGCTTTTTACTCTTGTGGTAAAGCCCATGCCATAATCTCCTCTTCGCTCATGTCATCGCGATTCGTCAGGATTTGCGTCAGTCGTCCTTCGCAGAACACGGCGATGCGGTCGCAGACGGTGATAATTTCAGGTAGTTCAGATGACACCATCAGGATGACTTTTCCGTCGTCCGCCAGTTGGCGCATCACTTTGTAAATTTCGGCTTTCGCGCCAACGTCGATGCCGCGGGTAGGTTCATCGAAAATAATCACTTCCGGGCAACAGCACAGCCATTTGGAGATCAGGACTTTCTGCTGATTTCCCCCGGAGAGTTCGGTGATATTCTGGTTTACCGAATGACATTTCAGCGCCAGCAGTTCGCGTTGATTTTCAGCGGTACGTTGCTCGTCAACTTCATGAAACAAGCCCATCGCGCCTTTATAGCCGCCGTCTTTCAGACTGCGGCTGATCGCCATGTTCTGAGCGATGGAAAAGTTGGGGAAAAAACCGTTATCCCGGCGGCTTTCAGTGATGTAAGCCATCCCTTTTTTCACGGCATCCAGGGGGGAACGTGGAGAGATATCTTTGCCATTAAGACGGATTTCTCCGCCAGCGCGTTTATCAACGCCAAACAGGCAATTCATCAGTTCAGTACGTCCGGAACCGACCAGCCCGGCAAAGCCTAATATTTCTCCCCGGCAGACGCTAAATGAGATATCCCGGACCTTTTTTCTGTCACGGCTGGTGACGTTGCGCACCTCAAAAACCGTTTCGTGCGCAAGGTTGCTGACATTCTCCTTCATCGCGTTAAAACGGTTTTGCAATTCGCGGCCTACCATCAGACGGACGATATCGTCATTTGACACATCGCTCACCATGCCGCTGCAAACGCTGCTGCCGTCTTTCATCACCGTATAGCGGTCGCAAATACGGCGAATTTCCGCCAACTTATGCGAGATATAGACGATGGCCGTACCCTCTTTACGCAACTGATTCATGATCAGAAACAGATAGTCCACCTCTTTATTGGTGAGTGAGGAGGTGGGTTCATCCATGATGATGACTTTGGCATCGAGCATCAGCGTTTTGGCAATTTCCAGCATCTGCTTGTGGCTGATAGATAAATTCGCCACTTTCTCATCTAAATCAACTTTCAAGCCCACGCGTAATAACATCATGGCGGCGCGGACACGCATTTCTCGCCAGTCGATAATATTGACGCCACAGATTTTTTTCGTCAGATGACGACCAATATATAAATTTTCCAGTACGGTTAATTCATCAATAACGCTGAGTTCCTGATAAATAATCCCGATACCGAGTTGTGCCGCTAATTTATGATCCAGCTTGTTATAGTTAATGTTATTAATAGTAATGGTGCCTTTGGTCGGCTCATGTATTCCGGATAAAACCTTCATTAGCGTGGATTTACCCGCGCCATTTTCTCCTAGTAATGCATGTATTTCACCAGGATAAACCGTTAAATTAACCGACTTTAATGCGTGAACCGGACCAAAGGACTTGCCGATCCCCGCCATCGATATATATGGCGTGGCCATAAATAACCTCTCTGCACGAAATATCGTATTATTGCCTGATGGCTACGTTTATCAGGTCTACGTTCAGGTTATTTTGTTGGCCGGATAAGACACTTCATTAGCATCATCATCCGGCATCATTCAGTTTTATTGAGTGACCAGGATTGAATCGACCAGTTTAAATTCCGGTGCTTTATCCAGCGGAATAACCTTGCCGGATTTCTCAGCGTCAACCATCAGCTTCAGACCCGTTGCGCCAATATCTGCCGGGTTCTGGGCAACCGTCGCGGTCATTTGTCCGGCTTCCACCATTTTGCGGGCTTCCGGAATTCCATCTGTACCGACGACCAATATTTTGCCCGTTTTTCCGGCGTTTGCGACTGCCTGAGCAACACCCATTGCCATCGTGTCATTCGCGCAATAGATCGCTTTAATATTCGGATTACGTTGCAACACGTTAGTGGCGACATCCAGTGCTTTAATGCGGTCCCAGTCGGCAGGCTGGCTGGCGACAAGCTTGATCTGGCTTGCTTTTTTGAAGGCTTCGGTGGCACCATTACGACGCGCTTCACCGGAGGCGTTACCGGCTTTACCCTCAATGATTGCGACTTCACCACCTTCAGCACCCAATTTGTCAATAATGAACGACGCGCCTTTCGCCCCGACAGCAACGTTATCGGTGGTGACAAAACCTTCCACATTGCCGCCAGCTTTTTTCAGATTATCCATGTCGATTTTTTCATCGAGATTAACCAGATAAATGCCTTTTTTCCATGCGCGGGCGACAGGCATGACCAGATTCACTGAGGATAATGGAGCGAAGGCGATACCTTTGTAATTTTTATTACTGAGATCTTCAAATAACTGCAATTGAGATTGAAAATCGCCTTCTGAAGGAGAGGCAAAAATATCAACGCTGACGCCCAGTGTTTTTGCTTCATCTTCAATGCCTTTTTTCATATCTACCCAAAATGGGTTGGAGAGGGTTTTCAATACGACAGCATATTCGGCGGCAGCAAAAGCGCTGGTTGACAACATTAAGCCCACGAGTGTGCTGCTGAAATATTTCAGATATTTATTCATAATATTGTTCTCACGGTAAGGGGACAGGTAACTCCGCGATGGCGGAATTACCTTTTTCTTATTTCAGCGCGCCTGGTGAGAAGAAATCAACAATTGCGCCGGTTTTTTGCATATTAATATTAGCTTGTTCAATGTTGAGCTGGGCGACAGAGACAAAAAAAGCGTCCAGCAAAGTTAGTTGTAATATTCTTGCCGAGGCATTACGACCTAATAACGGCGTTTCCGGGGCTGGTGAGCAAATAATATAATCGGCCAGTTTCGCTATTGGTGAATGGTAGCTATGCGTTATACAAATAATCTTTGCCCCGTTCTTTTTTGCCAGTTCTACGGCCGCTTTTACATCACTGGTTCGCCCGGAATGGGTCACTACCAGCACAACATCTCCTTCCTGTAACAACGAAGCGGACATCATCATGATGTGAGCGTCCGGATAGGCCTGACAGCGTACGCCAATGCGCAAGAACTTGTGCTGTACATCAGCACAGATAGCATTTGATCCTCCGGCACCGTATAAATCCCGCTGTCTGGCCTGATAGAAAAAGCGGGCGGCACGGTGGATCTCATCAACGTTGACGATCGACTGACCTTCCATAATGGTGCGTAAAGTGATGTTAAATACCTTATTCACCACATCCTGCGGCGCTTCATCAAAAGCCAACTCGGAAGGCAATACTTGTTCTGACTGAGAAAAATAATCTTCCAGCGCACTGCGTAAGTTACGAAAGCCGCTAAACCCCAGCAGCTTTGATACCTTAACTATCATCGCTTCAGATACCGCCAGAGCTTCTGCGACATCTTTAATTGCGGGTGCACAACTCAGGTTACCGGGTTTGAGTAACCACTCCACGATGCGGCTTTCATTTTCTGTCATTCCTTCCTGTTTCATTCGCAGGTAAGGCGCTAACCCTATACCGTTCGGAAGCGCTGAATCAAACTCTGACTGGCTCATCACGTTCTCTTGTCCTTGAATTGAAGACGCCACTATATCACCACAGCAAGAACAGAAAAGATGCTGGC
>NZ_SJWV01000173.1:0-8499 GCF_004352695.1 Escherichia sp. KCJ4928 | reverse complement strand
AAATTGCTTCGGGCTGGCTGATTATTTTCGTCAATTAGGGATTTCTGACAAGGAACAGGCGGCTCAATTTTTCGCCTGGTTGCTGTGCTGGCACGATATTGGAAAATTTGCCCGCTCTTTTCAACAACTTTACCTGCCCCCTGAACTCAAGATTCAGGAAGGTGCCAGAAAAAATTACGAAAAAATCTCTCATTCAACGCTGGGCTACTGGTTGTGGAATCATTATTTAAGTGAATGTCAGGAGTTACTTCCTTCATCTTCGCTCTCTCCGCGCAAACTTAGGCGAGTGATAGAAATGTGGATGCCCGTGACGACAGGGCATCATGGTCGGCCCCCTGATCGTATGGATGAATTGGATAATTTTCTGCCTGAAGACAAAGCTGCAGCACGAGATTTTCTCCTTGAAATCAAACCACTGTTTCCGCTCATAGAGATCCCCGCATTCTGGGATGATGATGAGGGCATTGAACTTATAAAACACCTTTCCTGGTATATCTCTGCAACCGTCGTGCTCGCAGACTGGACGGGTTCGTCAACGCGATTTTTTCCACGCGTCGCACACCCAATGGATATTAAAGGTTACTGGCAGAAAACTTTAATTCAGGCTCAAAACGCCTTAACCGTCTTTCCTCTAAAAGCAAAAGTCGCGCCTTTCAACGGAATTAATACGCTGTTTCCTTTTATTGAGAATCCGACACCGTTACAGCAAAAGGTGCTGGATCTGGATATCAGCCAGCAAGGACCGCAGTTATTTATTCTGGAAGATGTGACTGGCGCAGGTAAAACAGAAGCGGCGCTTATCCTGGCGCACAGGTTGATAGCTGCGGGGAAAGCTCAGGGGCTGTTTTTTGGTCTGCCAACAATGGCAACGGCCAATGCCATGTACGATCGGCTGGTCAAAACCTGGCTTGCTTTCTATTCGCCAGAATCCCGCCCCAGCCTGGTGCTGGCACATAGTGCCCGCACATTAATGGACCGCTTTAATGAATCACTCTGGTCTGGTGATTTAGTCGGGTCAGAAGAACCGGATGAACAAACGTTCAGTCAGGGATGTGCGGCCTGGTTTGCCGACAGTAACAAGAAGGCGTTGCTGGCTGAAATTGGCGTCGGCACGCTGGATCAGGCGATGATGGCGGTGATGCCGTTCAAACATAATAATCTGCGGCTTCTGGGGCTGAGTAACAAAATCCTGCTGGCTGATGAGATCCACGCCTGTGACGCTTACATGTCGTGCATTCTTGAAGGGTTGATCGAGCGGCAGGCGCGTGGCGGAAACAGCGTTATTTTGCTTTCTGCCACGTTATCTCAACAGCAGCGCGACAAACTCGTCGCTGCCTTTGCGCGGGGTACAGAGGGCCTGCAAGAAGCTCCGTTCCTGGAAAAGGATGATTACCCCTGGCTGACGCATGTCACGAAATCCGATGTGAACTCACACCGGGTAGCGACGCGCAAAGACGTTGAGCGTAGCGTCAGCGTGGGTTGGCTTCATAGTGAACAAGAGTGTATTGCGCGTATCGAATCGGCGGTAAGTCAGGGGAAATGCATCGCCTGGATCCGGAATTCTGTCGATGACGCTATTAAGGTTCATCGTCAGCTGCTTGCCCGCGGCGTCATTCCTGCTTCCAGCCTTTCACTTTTTCATAGCCGCTTTGCTTTTAGCGATCGCCAGCGAATTGAAACGGAGACACTGGCACGCTTTGGTAAATATTGTAGTTTACAGAGAGCGTCGCAAGTCATTGTTTGTACACAAGTAATTGAGCAAAGCGTGGATATTGACCTGGACGAAATGATCTCCGACCTGGCCCCTGTTGATTTGCTGATTCAGCGAGCAGGACGATTACAGCGGCATATCCGCGATATTAATGGTCAGTTAAAGCGTGACGGAAAGGACGAGCGTTCCCCCCCTGAATTGCTGATTCTGGCTCCCGTCTGGGACGACTCTCCTGGCGACGAATGGTTTGGCAGTGCCATGCGTAACAGTGCATTTGTCTATCCCGATCATGGGCGAATCTGGCTGACGCAGCGTGTGCTGCGTGAGCAAGGTGCTATTCAGATGCCACACGCAGCCCGGCTTCTTATTGAATCCGTCTACGGTGAGGACGTGGTAATGCCGGAAGGATTTGCCCGCAGCGAGCAGGAGCAAGTGGGCAAATATTACTGCGATCGCGCAATGGCTAAAAAGTTTGTGCTGAACTTCAGGCCCGGCTATGCCGCCAATATCAACGATTACCTCCCGGAAAAACTGTCGACACGTCTGGCTGAGGAGTCTGTTTCCCTGTGGCTGGCTACCTGTATTGACGGTGTGGTGAAGCCTTATGCCACCGGTGCTCACGCATGGGAAATGAGCGTTGTCAGAGTGCGCCGAAGCTGGTGGAAAAAACATCGGGATGAGTTTTCTTTACTGGAGGGAGAGGCGTTCAGGCTGTGGTGCATTGAACAGCGACAAGATCCGGAGATGGCAAACGTGATTTTAGTCAACGATGACGAAAGTTGCGGGTATTCGGCTACGGAAGGATTGATTGGCAAGGTTGGTTGAGATGTCTGCGACAGGACTCTCTGAATAGTTGATACACCGAAAAGGATGGAAAGATGGACAACCGACCTGGGATGGTCTTTTTTACGAGAGGATGCGTATGAACTCGTTTTCACTTCTGACAACCCCGTGGTTGCCTGTTCGTTTTAAAGACGGAACGACAGGCAAGCTGGCACCAGTCGATCTGGCTGATGAAAATGTTGTCGATATCGCTGCGCCGCGGGCAGATCTCCAGGGTGCGGTATGGCAGTTTTTGCTGGGGCTACTACAAACCAGCTTCGCGCCAAAAGATCATCGTCGTTGGGATGATATCTGGGAAGACGGACTGGAAGCTGAAAAGCTACGGGAAGCATTGCAGTCATTAGAACATGCTTTCCAGTTTGGGCCAGATTCCCCTTCATTTATGCAGGATTTCGAGGCGCTCAAGGGAGATAAAGTTCAGGTCGCTTCGCTACTGCCTGAGATTCCCGGCGCTCAAACAACGAAGTTTAATAAAGACCACTTTATTAAGCGTGGCGTGACTGAACACGTATGCCCTCATTGTTCCGCGTTAGCTCTGTTCTCCCTACAGTTAAATGCGCCATCAGGCGGCAAAGGCTATCGCACCGGTTTGCGCGGCGGTGGGCCGATGACCACTCTGATTGAATTACAGGAATATCAAGGCAATCAACAAACGCCCTTGTGGCGCAAACTGTGGCCCAATGTGATGCCGCAGGATGAAGCCGACTTACCGCTACCCAAAAAATTTGACGATCTGGTTTTCCCCTGGCTTGGCCCGACGCGAACCAGCGAACTGGCCGGTGCGGTGGTAACCCATGATCAGGTCAATAAACTCCAGGCTTACTGGGGAATGCCGCGCCGTATTCGTATTGATTTTAATACCACGACAGTCGGCAACTGCGATATTTGCGGTGAACAGAGCGACGCGCTCCTGAGCCTGATGACGACCAAAAATTACGGTGCGAATTATGCCATGTGGCAGCATCCCTTAACGCCTTACCGTATACCACTTAAAGAGGGTGGCGAGTTTTACTCGGTCAAACCACAACCGGGCGGTTTAATCTGGCGCGACTGGTTAGGCCTTATCGAAACGGGTAAATCAGAAAACAATACGGAACTTCCCGCGCTGGTGGTGAAACTCTTTAATGCCAGCAGTCTGAAACAGGCAAAAGTAGGCCTGTGGGGATTTGGCTATGATTTCGACAACATGAAAGCGCGCTGTTGGTACGAACACCATTTCCCGCTGCTGCTCAAGAAAAAAGAAGGCCAGATACCGAAACTGCGTCTGGCTGCGCAAACGGCTTCACGGATTCTAAGTCTGTTACGAAGTGCATTGAAAGAAGCGTGGTTCTCCGATCCAAAAGGTGCACGGGGTGATTTCAGTTTTGTGGATATCGACTTCTGGAACAAAACTCAGCATCGCTTCCTGAGGTTAGTGCGCCAAATTGAAGAAGGTCAGGATGCGGACGAATTACTCGGCAAATGGCAAAAGGAAATTTGGTTATTCGCGCGTCAGGATTTTGACGAGCGTGTATTCACCAATCCATATGAGCCTGTTGATTTGAAACGCGTTATGACCGCGCGCAAGAAATATTTCACAACATCGGCGGAGAAGCAAAGTGCTAAAGCCGCCAGGGAGAAAAAGCAGGAGGCTGCTGAATGAGTATTGTAAAAGAGGAGCACAAAGCCACGCTGCGTAAATGGCGCGAAGAGTTGCAGGCTAAACGCGGCAATCGTGCAAGTCTGCGGCGTAGCACAACGGTTAATGATGTTTGCTTGTCAGAAGGGTTTCGTTCTCTGCTGATGCAGACCCACACTTTGTGGAAAATTGAAGCACAAGAGTGGCGTTTTACCGCACTGGCGCTGGTCGCCGCAGTTAGCGCCAATGTAAAAGCTATTGATGAACGGCAGCCTTTTGCCGCGCAGCTGGCGGCGGTAATGTCAAAGGGGCGTTTTACTCGTCTGTCGGCAGTAAAAACACCGGATGAATTACTGCGCCAGTTACGCCGCGCAGTCAGATTATTAAACGGTTCCGTCAATCTTGACTCTCTGGCAGAGGGGGTCTTCCGTTGGTGCCAGGAGAGCGACGACCTGCTCAATCATCACCGCCGCCAGCAGCGGCCAACCGAATTTATCCGTATCCGCTGGGCGCTGGAATATTACCAGGCTGGCGACGCCGATAACGAACAAAATCAATAAAGGACTATCTCATGACAACATTTATTCAGCTTCATTTGTTAACCGCTTACCCTGCTGCCAACCTTAACCGTGATGATACCGGTGCGCCAAAAACTGTGGTGCTGGGTGGAGCAACGCGTCTGCGCGTTTCCTCGCAAAGTCTGAAACGTGCGTGGCGCACTTCTGCACTTTTTGAACAGGCACTGGCGGGCCATATTGGTATTCGCAGTGGGCGTATTGCGCGTGAGGCGGCAACTATCCTGATTGAGAAAGGGATTGAAGATAAAAAAGCCATCGAATGGTCGGCAAAAATTGCTGATTATCTTGGGAAAGCTAAAAATGACAAAAAACCAAAAGATCCGCTCACTAACGCCGAAACTGAACAGTTAGTCCATATCAGCCCGGCAGAATTTGACGCCGTAAAAGCGCTGGCCCATCAGCTTGCAGAAGAAAAGCGCGCGCCAAAAGAGGAAGATCTCGCGTTGTTACGCAAAGACCGTATGGCGGTAGATATTGCCATGTTTGGTCGTATGCTGGCGAATAAACCCGAGTTTAATGTTGAAGCCGCCTGCCAGGTAGCGCACGCATTTGGTGTCAGTGAAACGATTGTCGAAGATGATTTTTTCACCGCCGTTGATGATTTGCGCCAGGCTTCTGAAGATGCCGGTGCCGGGCATCTTGGTGAAACCGGATTCGGTTCTGCACTGTTCTACACCTATATCTGCATTGATAAAGATCTGCTGGTCGAAAACCTTGGCGGTGACGAAGCGTTAGCTAATCAGACCATACGTGCCTTTACGGAAGCCGCACTTAAAGTCTCCCCAACCGGCAAACAGAACAGCTTTGCCAGCCGTGCCTACGCCTCCTGGGCGCTGGCAGAAAAAGGCACCGATCAACCACGCTCTCTGGCGGCGGCTTTCTATGAACCCATTAATGGCACACGTCAGTTAGATGTGGCGGTGCAGCGTATTACAACGCTTCGCGAAAACATGAATACGGTCTACGAACAGAAGACCGAATGCGCAAGTTTTGACGTGATGAACAAACAGGGAAGCATGAAGGACGTGCTGGACTTTATCTGCGCGTAAGGGGCGGCTTATGAGCCAATATCTGATTTTTCAGCTTCATGGGCCGATGGCGTCCTGGGGGGTCGATGCTCCAGGTGAAGTTCGTCATACCCATGAACTTCCTTCGCGCTCAGCATTGCTGGGGCTACTGGCTGCCGGGGTAGGGATTCGGCGTGATGATACCGAACGCTTAAACGCGTTTAATCGCCACTATTCACTGGTGGTTTGCGCCAGCCGTAACCCGCGCTGGGCACGGGATTATCACACGGTCCAGATGCCAAAAGAGGTGCGTAAAGCACGTTATTTCAGCCGTCGCGAAGAGTTGAGCGACCCTGAGCTTTTGAGCGCGATTATCTCCCGGCGCGACTACTACACCGATGCCTGGTGGATGGTGGCGGTGGCAACAACAGCCGATGCGCCTTACAGCCTCGAACAGTTGCAGGACGGTTTACGCCATCCAGTTTTTCCGCTTTATCTGGGGCGAAAAAGTCATCCGCTGGCATTACCTCTTGCGCCGTTACTGCTCGAAGGCAACGCGTGTGATGCCTTATGTAATGCATACCAACAGTATCAGGATCATTTCCATAAACTGAAAGTCTCACTCCCGAAACTTCAGGATGAATGCTGGTGGGAAGGGAAACACGACGGCCTGGTCGCGAGCAAAATATTACGCCGCCGGGATGTTCCTTTAAATCGTCAGCAGTGGCTGTTTGGGGAACGCACCGTCAATCAGGGGCCGTGGCTCAGCAAGGAGGAACCATGTACCTCTCAAGAATAACCTTACATACCGGCCAGCTTTCGCCTGCGCAGTTGCTGCATCTGGTGGATCGCGGTGAATATGTGATGCATCAGTGGCTGTGGGATCTCTTCCCTGGCGGCAAAGAAAGGCAATTTCTTTATCGTCGGGAAGAACTCCAGGGCGCGTTTCGCTTTTTTGTACTGTCGCAGGAACGCCCGGCGGAAAGTGATACGTTCACCATAGAATGCCGGTCATTTGCGCCCGAGCTGTGTACCGGACAACAACTTTGTTTCAACCTGCGGGCGAATCCAACAATCTGTAAAGCGGGCAAGCGCCACGATCTGCTGATGGAGGCGAAACGGCAGGTGAGGGGGCAGGCGGAAGGAAGTGATGTCTGGTTGCATCAACAACAGGCGGCGCTGGACTGGCTGGCAGCGCAGGGGGAGAGAAGCGGTTTTACACTGCTGGATACCTCGGTTGATGCCTACCGACAACAGCAACTGCGGCGGGAAAACTCCCGGCAACTGATCCAGTTCAGTAGCGTGGATTATACGGGGATGCTTACGGTCACCGATCCTGGGTTATTTGTGCAACGCCTGAGCCAGGGGTATGGTAAAAGCCGGGCGTTCGGCTGTGGTCTGATGCTGATCAAACCCGGAGCAGAGGCGTGACGTTTGTACCACTGAGCCCGATCCCATTAAAAGATCGCACCTCCATGATCTTCCTCCAGTACGGTCAGATCGACGTACTGGACGGCGCTTTCGTGCTGATCGACAAAACAGGGATCCGAACGCATATTCCGGTGGGATCGGTCGCCTGCATTATGCTCGAACCAGGAACGAGAGTTTCCCACGCGGCGGTGCATCTGGCCGCCACGGTGGGAACACTGCTGGTCTGGGTCGGTGAAGCGGGCGTTCGCGTTTACTCCTCCGGACAACCCGGTGGGGCGCGGGCAGATAAATTACTCTACCAGGCAAAGCTGGCTTTAACGGAAGATCTACGGTTGAAGGTGGTGCGCAAAATGTATGAATTACGTTTTCGTGAACCACAGCCAGCTCGCCGTTCAGTGGAGCAGTTACGTGGAATTGAGGGATCTCGCGTTCGCCAGACGTATGCATTACTGGCGAAACAATATGGTGTGAAATGGAATGGTCGCAAATACGATCCTAAAGACTGGGAAAAAGGCGATGTTGTGAATCGCTGCATCAGTGCTGCTACATCATGTCTGTACGGTATATCTGAAGCGGCAGTATTAGCCGCGGGATATGCGCCCGCTATTGGGTTTATCCATAGTGGCAAACCGCTTTCATTTGTTTATGACATAGCCGATATCATTAAATTTGATTCGGTTGTGCCAAAGGCATTTGAAATAGCAGCGAGGCAACCCGCAGAACCTGATAAAGAAGTCAGATTAGCCTGTCGCGATATTTTCCGTAGCACTAAGTTAACGGGCAAATTAATACCGTTAATTGAGGAAGTCCTTGCCGCAGGTGAAATTGAACCGCCACAACCTGCGCCGGATATGTTACCGCCAGCCATCCCCGAACCTGAAACGTTGGGCGATAGCGGTCATCGAGGACGCGGCTGATGAGCATGGTCGTGGTTGTTACAGAAAATGTCCCGCCGCGCTTACGTGGACGGCTCGCAATCTGGCTACTGGAAGTGCGTGCCGGTGTGTATGTTGGTGATACATCAAAACGTATTCGGGAGATGATCTGGCAGCAAATTACCCAACTGGCTGGTTGCGGAAATGTGGTGATGGCCTGGGCGACCAATACCGAGTCGGGTTTTGAATTTCAGACCTGGGGAGAAAACAGACGTATTCCGGTGGATTTGGATGGGTTACGTTTGGTTTCTTTTCTTCCTGTTGATAATCAATAAGTTATCCGTTCTTTAAAAATAAGGAAATGTTTTAATTTAGTTGGTAGATTGTTGATGCGGAATAAATTTGTTTAAAAACAGTTATGTATGCTTAGTGTGTT
>NZ_SJWV01000172.1:0-8537 GCF_004352695.1 Escherichia sp. KCJ4928 | reverse complement strand
CTGGGTATTCATTCAGACCTGCCTTAGACCATTCTGATCTTTTATCAGTGCATTGATGTTGGAATTGTCAGGCAGTTAAGGCAATTATCATTTTTTACAATGCGTTTACGTAATGTCTTTTCTGTGATCTTAATTGTGATAATTATCAAAAATTGATGAAAACAATACTATTGCCGTGACTCAGAGCACGAAAGAGAATTATCGTAAGTGGGAAAACAAATAACGTAAAAATAATAAGCTCTATGATGGGAATATTAACCGGCGAACGATTCAGATTGCAGACGAAAGAAAAAAAGGCGCTCCGTGGAGCGCCGAATAACAGTCACAAGTTGGGATAACGTAAGTTGAGGGTGCAGCGGCATAACATTGGCAGAACAACATCTTTAACCTTTCACACCACCTGCCGTCAGGCCGTTGACCAGCCAGCGTTGAGCCAGCAAGAAGACGATGGTGATCGGTAATGCAGACATAACGGCAGCGGCGGCAAAGTCACCCCACAGGTAGTTTTGCGGGTTGAGGTATTGCTGCATCCCCACGGCCAGGGTGTAGCTGTTTACGTCACGCAGTAACAGCGACGCGACCGGAACTTCAGTAATGGCAGCGATAAACGACAGGATGAACACCACCGCCAGAATCGGTACTGACAGCGGCAACAGGACAAGGCGGAAGGCCTGCCACGGTGTCGCACCATCCAGCGCCGCCGCTTCTTCCAGCGAACTGTCGATGGTTTCGAAATAGCCTTTGATGGTCCAGACATGCAGCGCAATCCCACCCAGATACGCGAAAATTACGCCGCCGTGAGTATTCAGGCCAATGAATGGAATGTACTCACCCAGACGATCAAACAACGCATACAACGCGACCAGTGAAAGTACTGCCGGGAACATCTGGAAAATCAGCATTCCTTTCAGCAGCGTCGCTTTGCCTGGAAAGCGCATACGGGCGAAAGCGTAGGCGCAGGTGGTGGAGAGCGCCACAATGCCAATCGCGGAAATCCCGGCGACCTTTACCGAGTTCCACAGCCACAGCAGTACCGGGAATGGCGGTGGCGTAATGCGACCATCAGCCTGTTCAACGCTAAAACCTAACGCCAGTTTCCAGTGATCCCAGGAGATTTGCTCCGGGATCAGGCTACCGGTCGCGAAGTTTCCCTGACGCAGCGAGATAGCGACGACCATCAGCAGCGGGAACATAATCGCCGCGATAAAAAGTAGCAGTAGCAGGTGAGTAATAAACAAACGTGCTTTTTGCGATTTCGGTTGGACCATTGCCATTTTTGTTATCTCCCTTAATCAAACTTCATTCGCGTGGCTTTCAGGTTCACTATCGCCAGCGCACCCACCAGCAGGAAGATCAGCGTGGCAATTGCTGCAGCCAGACCGAAGTCCTGACCCCCGCCGCCTTCAAAAGCGATACGGTAGGTGTAGTTAACAAGCAGGTCGGTATAACCGGCTGGCGTGGTCGTGCCAAGACGATCCGGGCCGCCGTTGGTTAACAGCTGAATCAGCACGAAGTTGTTAAAGTTAAAGGCGAAGCTGGCGATCATCAGCGGCGTCAGCGGTTTAATCAGCAGCGGCAGCGTAATCTTAAAGAAGTTCTGGAACGGACCTGCGCCATCCATTGCTGAGGCTTCATACAAATCGTCCGGAATCGCTTTCAGCAAGCCCATGCAGAGGATCATCATGTACGGATAACCCAGCCAGGTATTGACGATAATCAGCATCGTGCGGGCGGTGGTCGGATCGCTGAACCAGGCGGGCTTCACGCCAAACAGCGCGCTCAACATCATGTTGATTTCACCGAAGCTCTGGTTAAACAATCCTTTGAAAATCAAGATTGAAATGAACGATGGCACCGCGTAGGGCAGAATCAGCAGGACGCGATAGACCGCTTTGCCGCGCAACGCTTCCCACTGCACCAGACATGCCAGAACCATGCCGACCGCCACCGTTAAAAAGACAGTGATCAGCGAGAACACCACGGTCCAGACGAAAATGGCGAGGAACGGTTTCTGAATGCCTTCGTCGGTAAAGACGCGGGTAAAGTTTTTCCAGCCGGTGGTCACGGTGTAACCGGGGCTTAGCTTTTCATCACCCCAGTTGCCGTCGGCGGTAATGGACTGGTAAAAGCCAATTTGGTTATTCGGACGATATTTCACGCCGCTCTGATTATTCGTCAACGTGCCGTCACCGTCGAGTGTGTAGAGCGGCTGCGTGCCAGAAAACTGGCGCAGGGAGCTCATCATCACTTTGTTGCCATCCGGCAGAATGGCGGTAATGTCACTCAGCGCCTGACGATTCTGGGTAATCACGCGTAGATTCGCGCGTTCGCCTTCGGGCTGGGCGGTCGTTTCTTTCAGTTGCAGTTTTTGCTCGCCGCCAAATTTAAAAGCGTCGGAAAGGTAATTTTTGCCGGTTTCGCCGTCACTGAGCGCCAGTTGCCACTCATCGCCCGCCGGGTAAAGACCAAAGTTATAGGTTTTGCCTGCTTGCCAGGAGCGATCTAACAACACTTCCTGTGCACGTTCAAAAGTCAGCTGGTTAGTGCTGCTGTAGTTGGTGAAGGCAATGGCGATGGTGCAGACCAGAGGGAAGAGGACGAATAATCCCATTCCAGCCATTCCCGGGTAAACATAGCGCCAGGCGTAGGCTTTACGATTGGCGAAAATATACAGCCCCGCTGAACTCAATATCAGCGTGGTAATGGCGAACAGGTATTCCCCTTGTGCGTACATTAAAACAACAAGGTAACCCACCAGCAGGCCGAGCAGACCTAGCACTGACCATTTCAGCGCGTCGCTTTGCCACCAATGTTTCTTTTTAATGACATCCATGGGGTTCTTCCTCATTCCAGGACGGATAAGGCTTTCACGCCTTATCCGACAACAACTGCCTGATGCGACACTGATGCGTCTTATCAGGCCTACATGCGTTTCAGTTTTGTAGGCCGGACAAGGCGTTCACGCCGCATCCGGCATTTCACAGCATTACTTGGTGATACGAGTCTGCGCGTCTTTCAGGGCTTCATCGACAGTCTGACGACCGCTGGCGGCGTTGATCACCGCTGTACGCACGGCATACCAGAAAGCGGACATCTGCGGGATGTTCGGCATGATTTCACCTTTCTGGGCGTTTTCCATGGTGGCGGCAATACGTGGATCTTTCGCCAACTCTTCCTCGTAAGACTTCAGCGCCACTGCACCCAGCGGTTTGTCTTTATTGACCGCTTCCAGACCTTCGTCAGTCAGCAGATAGTTTTCGAGGAACTCTTTCGCCAGCTCTTTGTTCGGACTGGCGGCGTTAATACCGGCGCTCAGCACGCCAACGAACGGTTTAGATGGTTGACCCTTGAAGGTCGGCAGTACCGTTACACCATAATTCACTTTGCTGGTGTCGATGTTGGACCATGCCCACGGGCCGTTGATGGTCATCGCTGTTTCGCCTTTATTAAAGGCAGCTTCTGCGATGGAGTAATCGGTGTCTGCATTCATGTGTTTGTTTTTAATAAGGTCAACCAGGAAGGTCAGACCCGCTTTCGCGCCAGCGTTATCCACGCCCACGTCTTTAATATCGTACTTGCCGTTTTCATACTTGAACGCATAACCCCCGTCAGCAGCAATCAGCGGCCAGGTGAAGTACGGTTCTTGCAGGTTGAACATCAGCGCGCTCTTACCTTTCGCTTTCAGTTCTTTATCCAGCGCCGGGATCTCTTCCCAGGTTTTTGGTGGGTTCGGCAGCAGATCTTTGTTATAAATCAGCGATAACGCTTCAACAGCGATCGGGTAAGCAATCAGCTTGCCGTTGTAACGTACGGCATCCCAGGTAAACGGATACAGCTTGTCCTGGAACGCTTTGTCCGGGGTGATTTCAGCCAACAGGCCAGATTGAGCGTAGCCACCAAAGCGGTCGTGTGCCCAGAAGATAATGTCAGGGCCATCGCCAGTTGCCGCAACCTGAGGGAATTTCTCTTCCAGTTTATCCGGATGCTCAACGGTGACTTTAATTCCGGTATCTTTCTCGAATTTCTTACCGACTTCAGCGAGACCGTTATAGCCTTTATCGCCGTTAATCCAGATTACCAGTTTACCTTCTTCGATTTTGGCGAGAGCCGAGGCGGAAAACATCATCGTCGTTAATGCGGATAATGCGAGGATGCGTGCACCTGTTTTTATTTTCATAATCTATGGTCCTTGTTGGTGAAGTGCTCGTGAAAACACCTAAACGGACTCTAGTTTCTTTATACGGCAACCTCTTTCCATCCTCCTTGCCCCTACGCCCCACCGTTGCTTTGTGTGATCTCTGTTACAGAATTGGCGGTAATGTGGAGATGCGCACATAAAATCGCCACGATTTTTGCAAGCAACATCACGAAATTCCTTACATGACCTCGGTTTAGTTCACAGAAGCCGTGTTCTCATCCTCCCGCCTCCTCCCCCATAAAAAAGCCAGGGGGTGGAGGATTTAAGCCATCTCCTGATGACGCATAGTCAGCCCATCATGAATGTTGCTGTCGATGACAGGTTGTTACAAAGGGAGAAGGGCATGGCGAGCGTACAGCTGCAAAATGTAACGAAAGCCTGGGGCGAGGTCGTGGTATCGAAAGATATCAATCTCGATATCCATGAAGGTGAATTCGTGGTGTTTGTCGGACCGTCTGGCTGCGGTAAATCGACTTTACTGCGCATGATTGCCGGGCTTGAGACGATCACCAGCGGCGACCTGTTCATCGGTGAGAAACGGATGAATGACACTCCGCCAGCAGAACGCGGCGTTGGTATGGTGTTTCAGTCTTACGCGCTCTATCCCCACCTGTCAGTAGCAGAAAATATGTCATTTGGCCTGAAACTGGCAGGCGCAAAAAAAGAGGTGATTAACCAACGCGTTAACCAGGTGGCGGAAGTGCTGCAACTGGCGCATTTGCTGGATCGCAAACCGAAAGCGCTCTCTGGCGGTCAGCGTCAGCGTGTGGCGATTGGCCGTACGCTGGTGGCCGAGCCAAGCGTATTTTTGCTCGATGAACCGCTCTCCAACCTCGATGCTGCACTGCGTGTGCAAATGCGTATCGAAATCTCCCGTCTGCATAAACGCCTGGGCCGCACAATGATTTACGTCACCCACGATCAGGTCGAAGCGATGACGCTGGCCGACAAAATCGTGGTGCTGGACGCCGGTCGCGTGGCGCAGGTTGGGAAACCGCTGGAGCTGTACCACTATCCGGCAGACCGTTTTGTCGCCGGATTTATCGGTTCGCCAAAGATGAACTTCCTGCCGGTAAAAGTGACCGCCACCGCAATCGATCAAGTGCAGGTGGAGCTGCCGATGCCAAATCGTCAGCAAGTCTGGCTGCCAGTTGAAAGCCGTGATGTCCAGGTTGGAGCCAATATGTCGCTGGGTATTCGCCCGGAACATCTACTGCCGAGTGATATCGCTGACGTCATCCTTGAGGGTGAAGTTCAGGTCGTCGAGCAACTCGGCAACGAAACCCAAATCCATATCCAGATCCCTTCCATTCGTCAAAACCTGGTGTACCGCCAGAACGACGTGGTGTTGGTAGAAGAAGGTGCCACATTCGCTATCGGCCTGCCGCCAGAGCGTTGCCATCTGTTCCGTGAGGATGGCACTGCATGTCGTCGACTGCATAAGGAGCCGGGCGTTTAAGCACCCCACAAAACACACAAAGCCTGTCACAGGTGATGTGAAAAAAGAAAAGCAATGACTCAGGAGATAGAATGATGATTACTCTGCGCAAACTTCCTCTGGCGGTTGCCGTCGCAGCGGGCGTAATGTCTGCTCAGGCAATGGCTGTTGATTTCCACGGCTATGCACGTTCCGGTATTGGCTGGACAGGTAGCGGCGGTGAACAACAGTGTTTCCAGACTACCGGTGCTCAAAGTAAATACCGTCTTGGCAACGAATGTGAAACTTATGCTGAATTAAAATTGGGTCAGGAAGTGTGGAAAGAGGGCGATAAGAGCTTCTATTTCGACACTAACGTGGCCTATTCCGTCGCGCAACAGAATGACTGGGAAGCTACCGATCCGGCCTTCCGTGAAGCAAACGTGCAGGGTAAAAACCTGATCGAATGGCTGCCAGGTTCCACCATCTGGGCAGGTAAGCGCTTCTACCAACGTCATGACGTTCATATGATCGACTTCTACTACTGGGATATTTCTGGTCCTGGTGCCGGTCTGGAAAACATCGATGTTGGCTTCGGTAAACTCTCTCTGGCAGCAACCCGCTCCTCTGAAGCTGGTGGTTCTTCCTCTTTTGCCAGCAACAATATTTATGACTATACCAACGAAACCGCGAACGACGTTTTCGATGTGCGTTTAGCGCAGATGGAAATCAACCCGGGCGGCACATTAGAACTGGGTGTCGACTACGGTCGTGCCAACCTGCGTGATAACTATCGTCTGGTTGATGGCGCATCGAAAGACGGCTGGTTATTCACTGCTGAACATACTCAGAGTGTCCTGAAGGGCTTTAACAAGTTTGTTGTTCAGTACGCTACTGACTCGATGACCTCGCAGGGTAAAGGTCTGTCGCAGGGTTCTGGCGTCGCGTTTGATAACGAAAAATTTGCCTACAATATCAACAACAACGGTCACATGCTGCGTATCCTCGACCACGGTGCGATCTCCATGGGCGACAACTGGGACATGATGTACGTGGGTATGTACCAGGATATCAACTGGGATAACGACAACGGCACCAAGTGGTGGACCGTTGGTATTCGCCCGATGTACAAGTGGACGCCAATCATGAGCACCGTGATGGAAATCGGCTACGACAACGTCGAATCCCAGCGCACCGGCGACAAGAACAATCAGTACAAAATTACCCTCGCACAACAATGGCAGGCTGGCGACAGCATCTGGTCACGCCCGGCTATTCGTGTCTTCGCAACCTACGCCAAGTGGGATGAGAAATGGGGTTATGACTACAACGGCGATAGCAAGGTTAACCCGAACTACGGCAAAGCCGTTCCTGCTGATTTCAACGGCGGCAGCTTCGGTCGTGGCGACAGCGACGAGTGGACCTTCGGTGCCCAGATGGAAATCTGGTGGTAATAGCAAAACCTGGGCCGGATAAGGCGTTTACGCCGCATTCGACAACCAACGCCTGATGCGACGCTTGCGCGTCTTATCAGGCCTACAACGGCTGTCAAATGTAGGCCGGATAAGGCGTTTACGCCGCATCCGGCATAAAAACAGGTTGTCATTATCTGAAAGGGGCGAAAGCCCCTCTGATTATCGGGTTTAGCGCGCTATTGCCTGGCTACCGCTGAGCTCCAGATTTTGAGGTGAAAACAATGAAAATGAATAAAAGTCTCATCGCCCTCTGTTTATCAGCAGGGTTACTGGCAAGCGCGCCTGGAATCAGCCTTGCCGATGTTAACTACGTACCGCAAAACACCAGCGACGCGCCAGCCATTCCATCTGCTGCGCTGCAACAACTCACCTGGACACCGGTCGATCAATCTAAAACCCAGACCACCCAACTGGCGACCGGCGGCCAACAACTGAACGTTCCCGGCATCAGTGGTCCGGTTGCTGCGTACAGCGTCCCGGCAAACATTGGCGAACTGACCCTGACGCTGACCAGCGAAGTGAACAAACAAACCAGCGTTTTTGCGCCGAACGTGCTGATTCTTGATCAGAACATGACCCCATCAGCCTTCTTCCCCAGCAGTTATTTCACCTACCAGGAACCAGGCGTGATGAGTGCAGATCGGCTGGAAGGCGTTATGCGCCTGACACCGGCGTTGGGGCAGCAAAAACTTTATGTTCTGGTCTTTACCACGGAAAAAGATCTCCAGCAGACGACCCAACTGCTCGACCCGGCTAAAGCCTATGCCAAGGGCGTCGGTAACTCGATCCCGGATATCCCCGATCCGGTTGCTCGTCATACCACCGATGGCTTACTGAAACTGAAAGTGAAAACGAACTCCAGCTCCAGCGTGTTGGTAGGACCTTTATTTGGTTCTTCCGCTCCAGCTCCGGTTACGGTAGGTAACACGGCGGCACCAGCTGTGGCTGCACCCGCTCCGGCACCGGTGAAGAAAAGCGAGCCGATGCTCAACGACACGGAAAGTTATTTTAATACCGCGATCAAAAACGCTGTCGCGAAAGGTGATGTTGATAAGGCGTTAAAACTGCTTGATGAAGCTGAACGCCTGGGATCGACATCTGCCCGTTCCACCTTTATCAGCAGTGTAAAAGGCAAGGGGTAATTACGCCCCACAGTGCTGATTTTGCAACAACTGGTGCGTCTCCTGGCGCACCTTTTTTTATGCTTCCTTCCTGGGATATGAGCGATTTTTTATAGTAACTCACTTCTTCTTCACTAAGAATATCCATTATCTCAATGCCTTATCAGAGATTCTTTTCCTTTCGCCGGTAGTGTCTGGACATTCAGGCTACTTTTCCAGGTTATTTTATTTCTGTTATGCAGAGGTTTTATGATAAGTCATATCCTAAATTCTGGCGGCAATAACTCTTTGATGAAACATGATGTGGTGCAAGGAAATAATATAGT
>NZ_SJWV01000171.1:0-8563 GCF_004352695.1 Escherichia sp. KCJ4928 | reverse complement strand
GTTGCATCTATATTATCTAATTTATCTTTGTTTGCATCTTTATTATCGAATTGATTTGAATTGAGTGTTTTATTAAAGTATCCAGTTGCACCGGGTATTATCTTCAACATGATTCATCTACCTTTTTTGTCGTACCGTGTCCTCCTTATAAGTGTTTTGCCATCTGGTCACTATCAAAAATCGCTCATAATTTCTGAACTACAGGTATGCGATCAAACCCAGTTAAATAAATAGCGAGTTAACTTGAAGCAATTTATTTAAAAATGAATTATTAATTATTATCGTGGTGATAATGGTACGACCAAGCAACACAACACCTTACGTACAAAACAGAAAATCAACATTACGGCAACAATAAGGGTTCTCGGTGTTTTTCCTGGAACATGGTAAAGTAAGGACATTCTTAACCCCCACTTTGAGGTGCCCGATGGAAAAGACCACAACGCAGGAGTTATTAGCGCAGGCTGAAAAAATCTGCGCGCAGCGTAATGTGCGCCTGACCCCACAGCGCCTGGAAGTGTTGCGCCTGATGAGTCTGCAGGATGGCGCTATCAGCGCTTATGATCTGCTTGATTTGCTGCGCGAAGCTGAACCGCAAGCCAAGCCGCCAACGGTTTATCGCGCGCTGGATTTTCTGCTTGAGCAAGGTTTTGTGCATAAGGTGGAATCCACCAACAGTTATGTGCTCTGTCATCTGTTCGACCAGCCCACGCATACGTCAGCCATGTTTATTTGCGATCGCTGCGGCGCGGTGAAAGAAGAGTGTGCAGAAGGCGTGGAAGACATTATGCATACGCTGGCGGCAAAAATGGGGTTTGCCCTGCGGCATAATGTGATTGAAGCACATGGGCTCTGTGCGGCATGCGTGGAAGTGGAAGCGTGTCGTCATCCTGAACAGTGCCAGCATGATCACTCTGTGCAGGTGAAAAAGAAACCGCGTTAAGAGGGCGTACATCCTTGTACACGTCGGGCAGGAGGGATTAATTACCAGCGATATTCATTGCGGGTTTCCCAATCCACGACCTCTTTTTCTGCCTGATCTTTCTGATAACCATAACGTTCCTGGATTTTACCGACCAGTTGATCACGTTTACCTTCAATGATCGTCATATCATCATCGGTCAGTTTGCCCCATTGCTCTTTCACTTTACCTTTAAACTGTTTCCAGTTACCGCCGGCTTCATCTTTATTCATAATCAAGACCTCATCGTTAGGTTGTGAATGAGAGTACGTTCACTTTTCTTCTGAACGTGAGATTAAGTGTAGTCAGCAATTTGGCTTAGGATTATTTATTCAGAATTTTTAACCGTCACGTTGCGGCAAACCAGGTACCGTTGCGCCAGTGACGCCGCCAGATAGCCGCCAGAGAAAGCCCGCGCAACGCCAGAAAGACGGTTAATGCCAGCCACAAACCATGATTACCCAGCCACGGCAGCGTAAGGAGCGTCAGCGCAAAACCTGCGGCGGCCACCGCCATACTGTTACGCATTTCGGCGGCACGCGTTGCGCCTATAAACATGCCGTCCAGCAGATAACACCAGACGCCAACCAACGGCAAAATCACCTGCCAGATAAGATAGCGGTCGGCCAGCTCCTGAATCTGGGTTAACGACGTCAGTAACGCAATGATGTGTTCCCCTGCCAGCAAATAAACCACCGAAAACAGTAGCGCTACGATCCCCGACTGGCGGCACGCTGCCCGCCAGACATCCAGCAACTGGCTACCGTCGCGCGCACCGTATGCCTGACCGGAATGTGCTTCAACCGCGTAGGCAAAACCATCCAGCGCATAGGCGGTAAAGGTGAGTAGCGTCATCAGAACCGCGTTAACAGCGATAATGTCACTCCCCAGTCGCGCACCAAGTACGGTGATCGCGCCGAAACAGAGTTGCAACAACAGCGAACGCAGCATGATATCGCGGTTAAGCGCCAGCAAGCGACGGAAGTTTCCTCGCCAGGCAGTTTTCAGCATTTCGCCGGAAATTCCGCGTAGTTTGAGGATTTTACGCACCATTAGCAGACCAATCAGCAATGTTGCATATTCCGCAATAACCGTCGCCAGCGCCGCGCCCTGCACGTTCATATGCAGCCCCATCACCAGCCAGACATCCAGCACAATGTTGAGGATATTGCCGACCACTAACAAAATTACTGGCGCACGGGCATATTGCACGCCGAGTAACCAACCGAGTAATACCAGATTCGCCAGCGACGCCGGAGCGCTTAACCAGCGGATTTCAAGAAAGCGCCGCGCCTGTTCCAGGACCGCTTCACTACCGCCAACAATATGCAGCGCCAGATCGATAATCGGTGTACGCAGCAGCGCAATTAACGCCCCAGCCCCCAACGCCAACAGCAACGGTTGCACCAGCGCACGGGCTAATGCCTGAGGATTTTTGGCACCATAAGCCTGCGCAGTCAGCCCGGTGGTGCTCATGCGTAAAAACAGCAACAGCATAAAGAGAAAGCTGGTCGCCGTTGCACCAACCGCCACGCCGCCCAAATAAACCGGGCTATCAAGATGACCAATTACCGCCGTATCGACCAGTCCCAGCAACGGAACGGTGATATTGGAGAAAATCATGGGTAAGGCGAGATGCCAGAGTGCTTTATCAGATGAAGTGAGGAATGCCATGCAGACAAGCCTGATGAAGAGAGATGAAAAACAAACCGCGACGCCTGGCGGCATCGCGGTCTCAGAGATATGTTACAGCCAGTCGCCGTTGCGAATAACCCCAACCGCCAGCCCTTCAATGGTGAAGCTCTGCTGACGAAGGTCAACGACAATTGGTTTAAACTCGCTATTTTCTGGCAACAGTTCGACTTTATTGCCCTGTTTTTTCAGGCGCTTAACGGTAACTTCGTCATCAATACGTGCGACAACGACCTGACCGTTACGTACATCCTGAGTTTTATGCACTGCCAGCAAGTCACCATCCATAATGCCGATATCTTTCATCGACATCCCGCTGACGCGCAGCAGGAAATCAGCATTCGGCTTGAACAAGGAAGGATCGACCTGATAATGACCTTCAATATGCTGTTGCGCCAGAAGCGGTTCACCGGCAGCCACACGACCTACCAGCGGCAACCCTTCTTCCTCTTCCTGCAACAGACGAATCCCGCGTGATGCGCCGGAAACAATTTCAATAACGCCTTTGCGTGCCAGCGCCTTCAGATGTTCTTCAGCCGCGTTTGGGGAACGGAACCCCAAACGCTGCGCGATTTCCGCACGCGTCGGCGGCATACCTGTCTGGCTGATGTGATCACGGATGAGATCAAACACCTCTTGTTGCCTGGCCGTTAACGCTTTCATTCCGCCCCCTGGGTGTATATACAGTTATGCTGTGAGTATATACAGCAAAAGGCGATTTTGGAACCATAAACTGCACAATAAACCAGAGATTTATCGAAATCTGGAAGGGTTATCCAAAATGCGACCATAACAGGATGCACCAGGTAATCACGGCGACGATAATGGCAATCAGCACCGCGGCGGATCCCATATCTTTTGCGCGTCCGGAAAGCTCATGGTATTCAGAGCCAATTCGGTCAACCACTGCTTCGATGGCGCTATTGAGGATTTCCACAATCATCACCAGCATCACGGAGCTGATAAGCAGCACGCGGGTAATTGCGTCCACATCCAGCCAGCAGGCGATGACCACCGCCAACAATACCGCTACGCCTTCCTGACGGAATGCCGCTTCGTTGATCCATGCAGCGCGTAAACCTTTCCAGGAATAGCCAGCAGCTTTGATAATTCGGGTGAATCCAGTGGTATTATTGGCCATTGAAAGAACCTTTTTACATTATGAGCGTCAATATCAGTGTACCGTTAAATCCGATGATTCGGGTTTGCGTAACGCCGCGCGAAACATGAGCGGATACCACAGAATTTCCCATGACTTTCTGCTATCCTTGCCGCGCATTTGCATTATTAACCAGAGGCTTTACATCGTTTATGTCCGGCTGGCCACGAATTTACTACAAATTACTGAATTTACCATTAAGCATCCTGGTAAAAAGCAAGTCTATTCCGGCAGATCCTGCCCCGGAACTGGGGCTGGATACCTCTCGTCCAATTATGTACGTTTTACCGTACAACTCGAAAGCAGATTTGCTGACGTTGCGCGCCCAGTGTCTGGCTCATGACTTGCCTGACCCGTTAGAGCCGCTGGAAATCGACGGCACGCTACTGCCGCGCTATGTGTTCATTCACGGCGGGCCGCGTGTGTTCACCTATTACACGCCGAAAGAAGAGTCTATTAAGCTGTTCCACGACTATCTTGATTTGCACCGCAGCAACCCAAATCTGGATGTGCAGATGGTGCCAGTATCGGTGATGTTTGGTCGCGCGCCGGGGCGTGAAAAAGGCGAAGTAAACCCGCCGCTGCGTATGCTTAACGGCGTACAGAAATTTTTCGCCGTACTGTGGCTCGGTCGCGACAGTTTTGTGCGTTTCTCGCCGTCAGTTTCGCTGCGCCGTATGGCGGATGAACACGGCACGGATAAAACTATCGCACAGAAACTGGCGCGCGTGGCGCGTATGCACTTTGCCCGTCAACGTCTGGCTGCTGTGGGCCCACGTCTGCCTGCTCGTCAGGATCTGTTTAATAAGCTGCTCGCCTCCCGCGCCATTGCCAAAGCGGTAGAAGATGAAGCGCGCAGCAAAAAAATCTCCCATGAAAAAGCGCAGCAGAACGCGATTGCGCTGATGGAAGAGATTGCGGCGAATTTCTCTTACGAGATGATCCGCCTGACTGACCGCATTCTGGGCTTCACCTGGAACCGACTTTATCAGGGCATCAACGTCCATAACGCCGAGCGCGTTCGCCAGCTGGCCCACGACGGTCATGAGCTGGTGTATGTGCCTTGCCACCGCAGTCACATGGACTACCTGCTACTTTCTTACGTGCTGTACCACCAGGGGCTGGTGCCGCCGCATATCGCCGCCGGGATCAACCTGAACTTCTGGCCGGCCGGGCCGATTTTCCGCCGTCTGGGGGCGTTCTTTATTCGCCGTACTTTTAAAGGCAATAAACTTTATTCCACCGTTTTCCGTGAGTATCTCGGCGAACTGTTCAGCCGTGGTTATTCCGTCGAGTACTTCGTGGAAGGCGGTCGTTCCCGCACGGGGCGTTTGCTGGATCCGAAAACCGGTACGCTGTCGATGACCATTCAGGCGATGCTGCGTGGCGGCACGCGTCCGATTACGCTGATTCCGATCTATATCGGTTATGAGCACGTCATGGAAGTGGGTACTTACGCCAAAGAACTGCGCGGCGCGACGAAAGAGAAAGAGAGCCTGCCGCAGATGCTGCGCGGTTTAAGCAAGCTGCGTAATCTCGGTCAGGGTTACGTCAACTTCGGTGAACCAATGCCGTTGATGACCTACCTTAACCAGCACGTACCAGACTGGCGTGAATCTATCGATCCCATCGAAGCGGTGCGTCCGGCCTGGTTAACGCCGACGGTCAATAATATTGCTGCCGATCTGATGGTACGCATTAACAACGCAGGCGCGGCAAACGCCATGAACCTGTGCTGTACTGCGCTACTGGCATCACGTCAGCGCTCACTCACCCGCGAGCAGTTAACCGAGCAACTCAACTGCTACCTGGATCTGATGCGCAACGTACCTTACTCCACGGACTCTACCGTTCCTTCAGCCAGCGCCAGCGAGCTTATCGATCACGCGCTGCAAATGAACAAGTTTGAAGTCGAGAAAGACACTATCGGCGACATCATCATTCTGCCACGCGAGCAAGCGGTGCTGATGACCTACTATCGCAACAACATTGCGCATATGTTGGTACTGCCTTCGCTGATGGCGGCAATTGTCACCCAGCATCGCCACATCTCCCGCGACGTATTGATGGAGCACGTCAATGTGCTTTACCCAATGCTGAAAGCGGAGCTGTTCCTGCGCTGGGATCGCGACGAGTTGCCGGACGTTATTGATGCGCTGGCAAATGAGATGCAACGTCAGGGGCTGATTACCCTGCAAGATGATGAGTTGCATATCAACCCGGTGCATTCTCGCACGCTACAGCTGCTCGCCGCAGGCGCGCGCGAAACGCTGCAACGTTATGCCATCACCTTCTGGTTGTTGAGTGCCAACCCGTCGATCAACCGCGGTACGCTGGAGAAAGAGAGCCGCACCGTCGCGCAACGTCTCTCCGTGCTGCACGGCATCAACGCGCCGGAGTTCTTCGACAAGGCGGTGTTCAGTTCTCTGGTGCTGACACTGCGTGATGAAGGGTATATCAGCGATAGCGGCGATGCCGAACCGGCAGAAACGATGAAGGTTTATCAGTTGCTGGCGGAGTTGATTACATCAGACGTGCGTTTGACGATTGAGAGTGCGACGCAGGGCGAAGGGTAATCAGAGAGAATTGCCGGATGCGGCGAAAACGCCTTATCCGGCCTTCCATAATCTGCAAATTCAATAAATTGCGATGTGTTGTGTAGGCCTGAGAAGCGCCGCGCATCAGGCAACCCAGAAGAAAGCCGGATGATCATCCGGCTTTTTTACATCATCAGAAATGCCAGTAACTCATTGCCAGCCCTAAAAATAGTACCAGACCAACATAGTTATTATTCATAAATGCTTTAAAGCAGGCTTCACGCTCGCGGTTGGCAATCAGTTTTTGTTGATAAACAAACAGCGCGCCAGCCACCACAATTGACCAGTAATATCCCCAGCCTAAGCCATTTAACTCACCGATGATCGCCATCAGTGCCAGTACGCCAATCTGCAAAATACCAATAATCAATTTATCGTATTGGCCGAACAGGATTGCCGTGGATTTAATGCCAATCTTCACATCATCATCGCGGTCAACCATCGCATACTGCGTGTCGTAAGCCACCGCCCAGAGAATATTGGCGAGGAACATTAACCAGCAACTCAATGGCACCGACTCACTCACAGCGGCAAAAGCCATTGGAATCGACCAGCCAAACGCCGCGCCCAGCACCACTTGCGGTAGATGGGTATACCGCTTCATAAATGGGTATACCCACGCCAGCGCCAGCGCGGCAATCGACAACAGAATAGTCATCGTATTCAGCGTCAGCACCAGTAAAAATGAAATCAATACCAGCACTACAAACAGCGCGCGCGCCTCTTTCTCCGTTACCGCGCCGCTGGGAAGCGGTCGGTTCGCCGTGCGCTTAACATGACCATCAAACTTGCGGTCAGCATAATCATTCACCACACATCCGGCAGCGCGCATCAGCCAGACACCCGCGACAAACACCGCCAGGATCCAGAGCTGAGGAACGCCCGGTGTCGCCACCCACAACGCCCATAATGTTGGCCAGAGCAGCAGTAACGCGCCAATTGGCTTATCCGTACGCATTAAGCGATGAAACGCCAGCAGCTTATTCTGCGTCAGACTCCACTCCATATTTTTTTCCTCTTAGTACAACGGTGACGCCGGTAAAAACAGTTCTGTTAGCAACAGCGGTTTACCGCTTAATCGCAGGCGGGAACGTCGCCCCCACAGTCCGGCATCACGGCCTATCTCAATAAAGTCCCGGGTTAATGTCGATGATGTGAACAGATAGCGTCCTAACGGCGTTTTACCCAATTTTTGTAACGCCAGCTCCGGCCCGCTTAACGTTGACACAGGAACTACGGTACGACCGGCAAGCCACGGTTCACCATCGGCACATAACAAAATTTCACGTAACCAGTAACGAGACTCTTTCGGCAGCAGCGGCAGTTCTTCGGGAATTTCATTCTGCTCGACAAACCCTTCGCGGATCATCGTCACGCTCACCGTTTTTCCCTGCTGTTCAAAACGTTTTGTCATGGAATCTTCCAGCAACAGCCAGTCGAGCAGTTGCGGCTCCAGGGCAGGGATCTCTTTAAAATAGCGCAGCGCACGCAGTTGCGTTAACGCGGGGTGTGACATGCCGAACTCTCCGTTACATAACGTAAAGGCATTGTATCGCAGAAAAGTGTTTACGGGAGATGTAAAGCAAATTAAGTGATCTAATGCGCAACAAAAACGCAACAATCGCATGAAGTGGTAAAACGCTGTTGAACCTTACGCTTTGCCGATGCCCGTGCTGGCGAGGGCAACCATAGGGGCATCACCGCCCAGGATGCCAGGAATGGTGATGTTTTCCTTTACTTAAATACCTTTATTCTTTATACGAGTAGCTCGCCAACTCGCAGTAAAAATGGGGAAAAGTGCATATTTATCCTGAGATTTGGAGCCGAAAAGTGTTTCCGGAGTAAGATTAACAGGCAATATCTCATGTCTGGATTTGTAGATATACGTGGAATTCCAATTGGTATCTTTTGTAGGATTCAACATATCATGTAAGCGCTGGGAGCTTACCACCATAACAGGCCCATCATCGACAGAGGAGAACAGGATAAATATATTATCGTCTCGTGTTAATTTATTAGTGTTAAAGGTTCTTAACTTTTCTTCAGTTTCTATAAATATAGGTGAAACATCATCACTACGAATCCACTCTTTATAAAGATACCAGGCATTTGCTTTGATCATATCATCCGTTGATCGTAAGGCCTGATCGATAA
>NZ_SJWV01000170.1:0-8628 GCF_004352695.1 Escherichia sp. KCJ4928 | reverse complement strand
ATGCAATACCAGATAAGCTATTTTTAAACAGACACTTACCGCACAACAAACTAATTAAATACAAAGAAAGGCAACAATCAACTTAATGTTAATGAAATGTTTTACATATATTAACCACTTGTTTAATGCGGAGAATCAGTACACTATTTTCTTATAATTACATTTGAAATTATATGATCACCGGGAGTGATTGATTAATTGTCTTTACTAATAATCAGACTAATATTTACCTGTTTGACCGAGTTGGGATTGCGTCGTTTCTCCATTAGGAGTAAAGCTTTAATGTCACCTGAAGTTCACAGAATAAGGAACAGGTTATGAGCTATAGCAATATTCTTGTCGCTGTTGCGGTTACACCGGAAAGTCAGCAACTGCTGGCAAAAGCGGTATCTATCGCCAGGCCAGTAAAGGGACACATCAGTTTAATTACTCTCGCTTCCGACCCGGAAATGTACAATCAATTAGCCGCGCCGATGCTTGAAGATTTACGCAGCGTGATGCAAGAAGAAACGCAAAGCTTTCTTGATAAGTTAATTCAGGATGCGGGGTATCTCGTTGACAAGACGTTTATTGCCTACGGTGAGTTAAGCGAACATATTCTGGAAGTATGTCACAAACATCATTTCGATTTGGTGATTTGCGGTAATCACAATCACAGTTTCTTTTCGCGAGCATCCTGCTCGGCGAAAAGAGTTATTGCCTCAAGTGAGGTCGATGTGCTGTTAGTTCCACTTACGGGAGATTAACCGCTCCTACGCAAGCTTTGGAAAGGTAGCAACTTTATCGCGCTGCTGGCTTTCCGCGCTTCGCGGAACTATCTGCTTTAGGTCGCTAATGAAGCACTCCTGCCAGTGGTTAATATCGTTTTTCACGATAACGTCCAGCATTTCTGCATGACGGGAAATACGTTCCGCCAGCGACATAGTCAATGCACGATCCAGCGCAGCTGCAACTTCGTCACGATCGTAGGGGTTAACAATTAACGCCGACGTTAACTCGTTTGCCGCTCCCGCAAATTGCGAAAGAACAAGAACGCCCGGGTTGGCTGGGTCCTGAGCAGCAACATACTCTTTTGCTACCAGGTTCATCCCGTCACGCAGTGGCGTCACTAAGCCCACGTCAGAGTAGCGGAATATTTTCATCAGTAATTTACGGTCAAAATGCTGATTCAAATAATAAAGCGGCGTCCAGCCTAATTGCCCGTATTTACCATTAATTCGTCCAGCTTCATTTTCGAGCTGATGACGAATATCCTGATAGGCTTGCACATCACCACGCGACGTTGGTGCAATCTGGGTATAACGAATTTTACCATGATGCTGCGGATATTTTTCCAGCAACGCTTCATAGGCGAGAAAACGCTCTGGCAAACCTTTGGAATAATCCAGCCGTTCGACAGAAAAGATATTTTGTACGTTTTTCAGTTCCGCTTTAAGTTGCGCCAGTTTTGGCGGCAGTGGCCCGGCAGCCTGTTTGGCTATTTCTTTCGGTTCAATGCCGATCGGGTAGACTTCTGTTCGAAATGCTTTGCCCCAGGCTGTATGGCTTTTTGCGCTACGTGTCGTGACGCGGGTCAGGTTAGAAAGACAATCCAGGAACGCCAGACGATCGTTTTCTGTCTGGAAACCCAGCAAATCATAATCACAAAGCTGTTCAAGCAAGGTGTCATATGTCGGCAGCGCGTTGAAGATTTCCGGTGTCGGGAAAGGAATATGCAGAAAGAAACCAATGCGATTATTCACTCCCCGTTTGCGTAATTCATGCGCAAATGGCAACAGGTGATAATCGTGGATCCAGATAATGTCATCGTCTTGCAACAGCGGCAGTAATTTATCTGCCAGCAACGCATTTACGCGTAGATAGCCGTCCCAGGCAGGACGCTGAAATTGCACCAGATCGAGCCGATAATGAAAAGCGGGCCAGAGAACGGCATTGGAGAATTGGTTGTAGTATTCGTCAAGGTCCTGTTCGCTGAGGTTAAAAGAGGCCCACGTAATGTTACCTTTTTTCACCTTTTTTAGCGGCTGATCCTCATTCCCTGTTTCACCACTCCAGCCAAACCACAGTCCGCCTGCGGCTTTCAGTGCCCCCAGTATGCCAACGGCAAGGCCACCGGCACTGGCGGCGTGCTCGTCTGGTGGTGCAATCCGGTTAGATACTACGACTAAACGACTCATAGTCATCACTCCTGTTATTTTCTCTTTTTTGTTGTAATGCGGTGGTTATCATTTCAAGCCAGCTCCAGACATCCGGCACACCCGCCAGTCGCCATGATGCCTGAGTTGCACCTGTGCCAATTTTTACTGACATTCCGCCCAGTCGGTTAACGACTGCGAAGCCAGATTCATCGGTTAAATCATCGCCCAGAAATACGGGCGTTCGCCCGATAAAGGGAGCTTCCTGCATAAAAGCTGCAATTGCCTCACCTTTACTGGTACCTCTCGGTTTGATCTCGACAACACACTTTCCCTGCTGTAACGCCATTTGTGGCCAGATCTGAGTAATACGTTGCGCTAATGTCATTAATGCGTCTTCATGCTGCGGAGCCTGACGATAATGCAGCGCAAAAGCCATCCCTTTCGTCTCCAGCTCCGCACCGGGATACTGGGCGATGACCGTATGCAGTTGCACGCTAATATCACGCGCAATCGCATCCGGCAGATGAACGATATGTGTTTTACCATTGATGTCACGGCGCTCCGCCCCATGCACGCCCGCTAACGGGAAGCGATAAGGTTTTGCCAGTGCGTCAAGCTCCACCATTGAGCGCCCTGATATCAATGCCAATGCACCATCACTTGCGGTTGCCAGTAGCTGTAGTCCTTGCAGAATATTGTCAGGCACGACGACCTGATCGGGATGCGGTTTGATTTCCGCCAGCGTTCCATCGAGATCAAAAAACCAGGCATATTTCGCGGATAGTTCAGGGGTTTCGGTTAACGGTTCTGTCACCCGGTTCTCCTCCTTCTCTTTTCTTATTGTGTTGCGCAGAACGCGCTTTACAGACATGTAAGTATAGACAGTGTGACGGGGGTCGCCATTTGCAATGAAGAACAGCCAACCGTTGTGGCGGCTGGCTGTGGTGGGAAAAAACGTTAAATTGTTGTGGAAAAAAGCATCAGACAGTGCGTTTCGCTTTTTGCTTGTAACGGTCGAAGATCACCGCTGCCAGCAGGATTAAGCCGCGAACCACGTACTGCGCGAAAGGAGAAATATTAAGCAGGTTCATGGCGTTTTCCACGGTGCCTAAAATTAAGATACCCGCCACCACATATGAGATTTTTCCGATGCCACCTTTCAGAGAAACGCCACCTAAAACGCAGGCGGAGATAACAATAAGCTCATAACCAATCGACGTCATTGGCTGCCCACTAGTCATACGTGAAGCCAGAATAATTCCGGCTATCGCAGATACCAGGCCAGAGAGAACAAAGATAATAATTTTGGTGCGAACAACCGGTACACCCGCCAGACGCGCAGCCTCTTCGTTCCCGCCAATCGCCAGGGTATTACGACCAAAGGTGGTTTTATTCAGCAGCAAACCAAAGATAATCAGACACGCGACGGTGAGCCAGATTGGCGCAGGCAGACCGAACCAGTTAGCGTAACCAAGGGCAAAGAAGCTTTCATCTTCGATACCGACCGCTTTACCGTCTGAAATGATGTACGCCAGACCTCGAACAATCTGCATCGTTGCCAGTGTCGTGATCAGAGCATTTATTTTCAGTTTGGCGATAACAAAGCCATTGACCAGGCCACAGAGTATGCCAAGCAGCAACCCCGCTGCCACGCCAATCCACAGGCTTTCAGTCAGGTTGATAACCACCGCCGTGGTGACACCCGCACAGGCAATTACGGAGGCGACAGAAAGGTCAAAGTCACCGGAAGCAAGGCAGAACAACATGCCACACGCCACCATCCTCGACATGGAAATTGCCAGGCCCAACCCTTTCATATTAATAAAGGTGGCAAAATTTGGGACAAAAATGGCACAGGCGATAAAGAGCACCGCAAACACCACCAGCATGCCGTACTGATCCCAGATACGCCCGAAGCTGAATGACGACTTAGGTGCGCCAGACCCCGATGTAGAAACAGAAGACATCATACTCTCCTTACTCAGGCAACAGCCTGGCTGACTTTAGGCATCGCAAGGCTCAGTGCCTGACGCTCATCTGCCTGCTCGTGTAACAATTCACCGGCGATTTCACCTTCCCGCATCACCACAATCCGGTCGGCAACGCCGAGGACTTCAGGTAAGTCGCTGGAGGCAAACAGCACCGCCACACCCTGCGCCGCCAGCGCATAAATCACGTTATATATTTCGTGCTTAGCACCAACATCAATGCCGCGCGTAGGTTCATCCAGCAAAATGACCTTCATCTCTTCCGATAACCAGCGGCCCAGAATGGCTTTTTGCTGATTTCCGCCTGAGAGATTCATGATCAGTTGCTCAGCGCCCGGCGTTTTGATGTTGAGCGAACGAATGTGGTGATCGGCATTGTTTTCTTCCCAACCGTTGTTGATTACACAACCGCCGAGCACATGTTTACGTCTGGCACTGATGTTGATATTGTCGCGAACGGAGTGCACGGGAATAATGCCTTCCGCTTTGCGATCTTCCGGGCAGAGCATCATGCCTGCGGCAATGGCGTGGCTCGGTTTACGAATATCGATCGGCTGTTGGTCGATATAAACCTGACCGGCGGTGATTTGCGTCCCGCCAAACAAGCCTTTCATTAATTCGCTACGCCCCGCCCCTACCAGACCAAACAGCCCAACAATTTCACCACTGCGAACCGCCAGACTTATTGGCGTACGCACGCCTGGTGCTTTCACAGCATCAAGACGCAGGCGCTCCTCGCCATAACTACGAGGTTGCCAGCCGTAGATATCGCCAATGTCGCGCCCGACCATCGCCTGCACCAGCGCGTCGTGGTCAACCTGCTGCATATCGGTAAAGGTTTTGACATAACGTCCATCTTTAAAGACAGTGATGGCATCGCTGAGGGCAAATATTTCTTCCATACGGTGAGAAACGTATAAGATCACCCGCCCCTCTTTTCGCAGTTCACGAATAACGCGGAAAAGATTGTCGATTTCGCGGGCAGAAAGGGAGCTGGTTGGCTCATCAAAGGCGATAATTTTAGCGTTACGCGCCAGCGCCTTGGCGATTTCAACCATCTGCCACTGACCAATGGAGAGATATTTCAGCGGCGTGTCCGGGTCAATATCCATACCAAGATGTTTAAGTTGTAAACCCGCCTCATAATTCAGCAATGAGCGATTCACAATGCCGCCTTTATGCGGCAGCTGGCCGAGATAGATGTTTTCCGCGACGGTCATTTCCGGCACGAGATGTAGTTCCTGGTAAATAATCGCCACACCCGCGTTAAGTGCTGCGGTCGTGTCGGAAAAGGACATTTCCTGCCCATTAATCACTACAGAACCCGTGGTTGGCGCATAGTTGCCGCTGAGGATTTTTAAGAGAGTTGATTTTCCTGCGCCATTTTCACCCATCAACGCATGAACCTGACCGGCATAGCAGTCAAAACTAATATCCGTCAGCGCCTTAACGCCGGGAAACGTTTTACCGATGCCGCAAAATGAGAGATACGGGGTAGACTGTTGCATAACGTCTCCGTGAATCACTGGTCGCTCACACCCCCTCTGCATCATGCAGAGGGGAATTTTTCCGGCAAATTACTTACCGCCTAAACCTTTTTTCTCCAGTTCTTCTTTAAAGTTGTCACGCGTGATCAGTACCACGTCGGTAACTTCGGTAAATTTTGGCGGTTCAACGTCTTTTGCTACCCAGTTGTAAAGCATTTCGCTGGATTTATAGCCATGTACGTCCGGGCTTGGCAGCAGGGAACCGTAGAAGCCGGTTGCCTGTGCTTTAGACAGTTCGCTCACCGCATCCACACCGTTAATGCCAATGCCGATGATATCGGCCGCTTTAAAGCCCTGACCTTCCGTCGCGCGTACGCCGCCCAGCACGGTGCTGTCGTTCATACCGACGATCAGCCAATGTTTAACTTCCGGATGTTGAACCAGCATTGAGTTGGCAGCGTCAAATGCCCCCGGGATGTCGTTAGATTTGGTAGGTACCTGATAAATTTGTTTTTCCGGGAATCCGGCCGCTTTCAGCGCATCCATAGATCCCGTAGTACGGCGGCGGGCGGTATCCAGTTCGTTGGCGGTAATCGCCATCACCGCGCTTTCTTTGACATCCCAGCCACGTTTCTGCATCTCTTTATACAGTTCCTGGCCCTGACGTTCGCCAATTTTAGTCGCCGCCATCATCACCAGCGGAACGGTATCCATTGGCTTACCTTTGGCGTTAACAAACTGGTCATCCACGGCAATGACTTTCATATCGTAGCCACGCGCTTTCGCGACGATGGCAGAGCCGAGTTTGGGGTCCGGAGTACAAATAACGAAACCTTTTGCGCCACTGGCAGCCAGGCTGTCGATCGCGTTCAATGTTTTTTCGCCATCCGGCACGGCAATCTTAATAACCTCAAACCCTAAATCCTTCCCGGCTTTATCGGCAAACTTCCATTCGGTCTGGAACCACGGCTCTTCCGGTTGCTTCACCAGAAAACCGAGCTTCAGGTTCTCCGCCATAGCGGATTGTGACATAACGGCTGCCAGACCAATGGCTGCCAGGGCTTTAGTAAATTTGTGCATGGTTCTCTCCAGCTTTAGTGTCGTTTTGTGTAGGGCAAAAACGAATGACATTCGTTAAATTAATCGGAAAACAAAGCATTACCTTTTAACTAAAAGATAAGTGACTGTGTTGACATAGTTTTAGCGAGAAATTAATTCTCCATAGGAGAGCAATATCACATCGCAGAATTACAGTGAGAACGTGCATAAATTTAGCGGGAAAAGACATAAGGGAAAGCCAATTTGTCAGACAAATTGTCGAATGCACAGCAGATTAATCCATAAGATTAGCCTGGAAATCCTTGTTGTCTTTGGTACCCATGCGGGATGTCTTCTTTTTAACCAGTCAATAGGCCGCATTACCTGGCGTTGAGTTTTTGAAATGGTGTAATAACCGCAACTCAAAGATGTGGAAAATGCACGTCATTCATTTCGCCATTAATTATCACTGTACTCATTAATTAACAGAACACGTATAATGAGAGCCATCTCGCAAAAATGAAAAAACGTTTTATAAAATCATCACTTCATCATGAATTCAAATTCATTGATTAATATCAACAAGATACAAAAAGCGCTATCATTAAAATTCATTGCAGTTACATTGATTTCATCAATGAAATGTAAAAATATATAAACTTGATGATTTAAGCATTTTCTTATACCCGTTCAGACGTTATTCTTATTTCAGATCATCGTCAGAATTGACTCCACGATCACATTTCGGACCGGCAGAAAGGAATTATTCTGCAAACAGTAATTATGGTGTTTTGATTTATCTTGCACCTCTCCACTTCTGGATATAAGGATATTAGGTATGGCAACCGCTGGAATGCTTCTCAAACTCAACTCTCAAATGAACCGCGAGTTTTACGCATCCAATCTCTACCTTCACCTGAGTAACTGGTGTTCTGAACAGAGTCTGAACGGCACCGCCACTTTCCTTCGCGCCCAGGCACAGAGTAATGTGACCCAAATGATGCGCATGTTTAACTTTATGAAGAGTGTCGGCGCTACCCCCATCGTTAAAGCCATTGATGTTCCCGGTGAAAAACTGAACTCTCTGGAAGAACTGTTCCAAAAAACGATGGAAGAATACGAGCAACGTTCTAGTACGTTGGCACAGTTAGCCGATGAAGCGAAAGAACTGAATGATGATTCAACCGTCAATTTCCTGCGCGATCTGGAAAAAGAACAGCAGCATGATGGTCTGTTGCTGCAAACCATTCTTGATGAAGTGCGCAGTGCGAAACTTGCGGGTATGTGCCCTGTGCAGACCGACCAACATGTTCTGAATGTCGTGTCACACCAGCTGCATTGATCATCATCGGCGCTAATGCATTGCGCCGATGAAGGTTTTGAGAAACCGCTGCCTCATCTGTTTGAAGCAGCGGTTTTTTTAATGGGATTCACCCTGTGGGGTAAACTTGAGTTCAATAAGCGCGATGGCTTTTTGGATTGCCCGCATGGTGACAGGGTCTGCGGCGGCGGGATGGTTAGTAAAGTCGATATTCTTCAGCTGACTGGACATTTTTTCACGAACTTCAACGGGCGCGATTACATCGAGAACATCCAGAATTTGTTTGATAACCAACTGGCAAGCAACCACATCAGAAACCAGTTCCTGATCGGCATTCAGCGGCTGGGACATCGTAAACTCCTGATAGCATTTTGAAAGCCGTTATAGTAGCGGCTTCACATCTTCAGCGATAGTCACATCCACCGTCATCAGGACACAAAAAAACCTGCCGGAGCAGGTTTTTTATTATCGGAACATATTGCCTGGCGGTACGTCTTTGAACGTCTTGCAATAGTTATTGAACATACTTTTCAGGATTTTGCGCAGTTTCATCGCGGCACTCCGACCATTTGTTATACAGGTGTTATTCTCTTTGCGCTTATAATATGACAACCATCACAAAAATCAATCTTTATGTGATACAAATCACATAAATA
>NZ_SJWV01000016.1:0-47083 GCF_004352695.1 Escherichia sp. KCJ4928 | reverse complement strand
ATTATATGTAAATACAGCCATAACATCGTAGGTTCTCAGTGAACCATTTTCAGGATAACTTTCTATGAAAGTAAACTTAATACTTTTCAGCTTATTTTTATTGGTCTCTATTATGGCATGCAATGTTTTTGCATTTTCCATTTCTGGTGGTGTAAGTGAGAGGAGCTATAAAGAGACTGAAAAAACATCAGCGATGACAACCACACACTCTACAAAATTTCAGCCATCACAGGCGATTTTGTTTAAGATGAGAGAAGATGCGCCACCATTAAACCTCACAGAAGAAATCACGCCTACTTATCCGACAAAGGCGAATTATCTTATTCATCCTGTGCGATAGCGTCTGTCACATGGCAGGTGAACAATCATGTCTGATGCTGATGTGAACACCTGCCCAAATGAGCCATCCTGACCCACTATCGCCTGCCATACCCCACCATAAAGCGAATCATCAAGCCACAAGCCGGGGCAAGAAACATAAATATCCCCGTCACTAGTTCATTACCGCCAGTTAACCACATGGTGAAGTAATAAATGAGTGCAGCGAGGATCACCATGCCGAAGAAAGAAGAGACCGCCGATACCACGTTCAGTACCTGACCGATGTAGCCGCTTACGCAGACAATACACAGGGCGAGAAACATCCATAAATAAATCATAGCTCAACCTCCTGCCGCGCTAAAAAACCTGTAACTTCAGTCACTTTAATAGTAAGACAATCCTTAACCTCTGGCAATTTTTGCTAAGCATCAATGAAAACAGCATGTTAAATGCAAGACTGTTGTGTACGGAAAAATATTTACTTTGCACGATTAATAATCAGTAGCTGAAAGCAGTCAGCGAGTGATAAAGTACAGATACCGCATTCATGCTCCTCGTGGTTATGTCCTGACTAGTCTTTACACTCTTTACAGGAACCATTGTCGTACATGATGGCCCAACCAATTGAGTGTACCGCTGTCGACATGGAATCTTCTGCGATACAACAATTCGTATCTACAGAAGGTAACTATGTTTCCACAATGCAAATTTTCCCGCGAGTTTCTACATCCTCGCTACTGGCTCACATGGTTTGGGCTTGGTGTACTCTGGCTTTGGGTACAGCTTCCTTATCCTGTTCTCTGCTTTCTCGGCACGCGTATTGGCGCAATGGCGCGACCATTCCTGAAACGTCGTGAATCTATCGCCCGTAAAAACCTGGAACTTTGTTTCCCGCAGCATTCTGCGGAAGAACGCGAGAAGATGATTGCCGAAAACTTTCGTTCACTCGGCATGGCGCTGGTAGAAACCGGCATGGCATGGTTCTGGCCCGACAGTCGCGTACGTAAATGGTTTGATGTTGAAGGGTTGGATAACCTTAAACGCGCACAAATGCAAAATCGCGGCGTAATGGTTGTCGGCGTCCATTTTATGTCGCTGGAACTGGGCGGCCGCGTGATGGGACTGTGCCAACCAATGATGGCTACCTATCGTCCACATAATAATCAGCTGATGGAATGGGTGCAGACCCGTGGGCGCATGCGCTCTAACAAAGCGATGATCGGCAGAAATAATCTGCGCGGCATTGTCGGTGCACTGAAGAAAGGTGAAGCGGTATGGTTTGCTCCCGATCAGGATTATGGTCGTAAAGGCAGCTCCTTCGCGCCGTTCTTTGCGGTGGAAAATGTCGCCACAACCAATGGCACCTATGTTCTCTCCCGTCTCTCTGGCGCAGCCATGTTGACCGTAACGATGGTAAGAAAAGCGGATTACAGCGGATATCGTTTGTTCATCACCCCAGAGATGGAAGGCTACCCGACAGATGAAAATCAAGCCGCTGCCTATATGAACAAGATTATCGAGAAAGAGATCATGCGCGCACCGGAGCAGTACCTCTGGATCCACCGTCGCTTTAAAACGCGCCCGGTGGGAGAATCGTCGTTGTACATTTAACAAACTGCTCTTACTCTTTCCCTCCTCAAATCGGCCATAATAACCTCATGGTTTTTATGGCTTTTTTCTTAAGGTTTTTTCCTTCGCTGAATATCTAATTATTACCGTCAGAAATTAAACTGTCGCCGATATGAGACACTTGTAAGTTACTAAAAGTAAATAAGAAAATGTCTCTTGTCTCGTTTCAGTTTTAGGCGTACATTAGCGCCGTCTCGAGCAGTTTAGCTCAGAATTCTGGGGTGATGCCCACGGTAAAATACAGGGCTTTTAAGGTCGCTTTGCCCGGTGTCAACTCACTGTATCAGGTGTAATGAAGTCATTCAGGCGTAACAGTAATTACGCGGAGAGATGTAAAGTGAAATATTTCTTTATGGGCATTTCTTTTATGGTCATCGTTTGGGCCGGTACTTTTGCCCTGATGATCTAAAAGCAAACTGTGCAATGAAAAACAGGAGCCATCAGGCTCCTGTTTGCATTTCTGACGACGGTGTTTATTCCGCGTTTTCGTGAATATGTTTGCTGCTGGCGGGTAGTAAACCGTCGGCACGGAACATCGCTTTAATCCCACGAATCGCCTGACGAATACGGTCGCGGTTTTCAATCAGTGCAAAGCGAACATGCGTATCACCATAGTCGCCAAAGCCAATCCCCGGCGAGACACAAACCTTCGCTTCGTTAAGGAGCTTCTTGGCAAATTCCAGCGATCCCATGGCCGCATATGGTTCCGGGATTTTCGCCCAGACATACATCGAAGCCTTCGGCATTTCAACCATCCAGCCCGCTTCATGCAGCCCTTTAACCAATACATCACGGCGGCGTTTGTACTGTTCGGCAATGTCGCGCACGCACTGTTGATCGCCCTCCAGCGCCGCAATCGCCGCCACCTGCAACGGCGTAAAGGTGCCGTAATCGTGATAGCTTTTAATACGAGCCAGGGCGCTGACCAGCGTTTTGTTGCCAACCATAAAGCCGATACGCCAGCCCGCCATGTTGTAGCTTTTCGACAGCGTAAAGAACTCGACTGCCACATCGCGTGCACCCGGTACCTGCATGATTGACGGCGCTTTCCAGCCATCGTAGACGATATCGGCATAGGCCAGGTCGTGGACCACCAGCACATCGTAGCGTTTCGCCAGCGCCACAACCTTTTCGAAGAACTCCAGCTCCACGCATTGCGCGGTTGGATTCGACGGGAAGCCGAGGATCATCATCTTCGGTTTCGGATAACTTTCACGAATGGCGCGCTCCAGTTCGTTGAAGAAATCGACACCTTCCACCAGCGGCACTGAGCGTACCTGCGCCCCGGCAATCACCGCGCCATAAATATGGATCGGGTAACTTGGATTCGGCACCAGCACCGTGTCACCATGATCCAGCGTCGCCAGCATCAGATGCGCCAGGCCCTCTTTCGAACCAATAGTGACGATGGCTTCTGATTCCGGGTCGATTTCAACGTCGTAGCGATCCTGATACCAGCGGGAAATGGCGCGACGTAACCGCGGAATGCCGCGTGAAGTGGAGTAACCATGCGTGTCCGGGCGCTGGGCCACAGTACATAATTTTTCGACGATATGCGGCGGAGTCGCACCGTCCGGGTTACCCATGCTGAAATCGATAATATCTTCGCCGCGCCGACGCGCAGCCATTTTCAGTTCAGCGGTGATGTTAAAAACGTAGGGCGGGAGACGATCAATGCGCGTAAAGCGACGTTCAGGGCGAGTGTCAGCCATAATTTCCTCAGATTAACGTTAGCGCCCGGACCGTCCGAGCGACGCTGCCACAATGGTGGCTGTTTTGAAAATAGCCTGATTAATTTCTGTCTGTCCAGCGTTTTAGAACATTTTTATCAATGGCTTTAAATGAGGAACTCCACTTCAAAAACAGGAAATTTTTCTACGCTAACAAGAAAATTACCACCAATTTTATTAACATTATAATTTCAATAAATTTACCAGCCAGAAGTGCATTATCAAGAGATACATTGCTAATACACCATTTATCTTTCAATCCCCTTTTAAATTTATGGTTTTTCCTCAAAAACGGCCTGCTGGTCATCAGCCTTCAGGTTACCTATCATAGAGGTTTAATCCTTATTCAGAGTCACCCGTGCACGAAATATTCAACATGCTACTGGCGGTCTTCGATCGGGCAGCGTTAATGCTTATCTGCCTGTTCTTTCTCATCCGTATCCGCCTGTTTCGCGAACTGTTGCACAAGTCGGCGCACTCCCCAAAAGAATTGCTCGCCGTTACCGCCATTTTCTCGCTGTTCGCCCTGTTCAGCACCTGGTCCGGCGTTCCCGTAGAAGGCTCGCTGGTGAACGTACGTATTATCGCGGTGATGTCCGGCGGGATTCTGTTTGGCCCGTGGGTAGGCATCATTACCGGCGTGATTGCGGGTATTCACCGGTATTTAATTGATATCGGCGGCGTGACGGCGATCCCCTGCTTTATCACCAGCATTCTGGCGGGTTGTATATCGGGCTGGATCAACCTGAAAATCCCCAAAGCACAGCGCTGGCGCGTCGGTATTCTCGGCGGCATGTTGTGTGAGACGTTGACCATGATTCTGGTAATTGTCTGGGCACCAACTACCGCGTTGGGGATCGATATCGTCTCTAAAATCGGCATTCCAATGATCCTCGGTAGCGTCTGTATCGGCTTTATTGTGCTTCTGGTGCAAAGCGTTGAGGGCGAAAAAGAGGCCAGCGCCGCGCGGCAGGCCAAGCTGGCGCTGGATATCGCCAACAAAACGCTACCTCTGTTTCGCCATGTCAATAGCGAGTCATTACGCAAAGTTTGTGAAATTATTCGCGATGACATTCACGCCGATGCGGTGGCGATTACCAATACCGATCATGTGCTGGCCTATGTTGGCGTGGGTGAACATAACTATCAGAATGGCGATGACTTCATTAGCCCGACTACCCGTCAGGCGATGAATTACGGAAAAATCATCATTAAAAACAATGATGAAGCCCACCGCACACCAGAGATTCATTCCATGCTGGTGATCCCATTGTGGGAGAAAGGCGTTGTGACCGGAACGCTGAAAATTTACTACTGCCACGCGCATCAGATCACCTCGTCATTACAGGAAATGGCGGTCGGTCTGTCGCAAATCATCTCCACCCAACTGGAGGTTTCACGCGCCGAGCAGCTACGTGAAATGGCAAATAAGGCAGAGCTTCGCGCCCTGCAAAGCAAAATTAATCCCCATTTCCTGTTTAACGCTTTGAACGCTATTTCATCATCAATCCGTCTGAATCCGGATACTGCTCGCCAGCTGATCTTTAATCTGTCGCGTTATCTGCGCTATAACATTGAATTAAAAGACGATGAGCAAATCGATATCAAAAAAGAGCTGTATCAAATTAAAGACTATATTGCCATTGAGCAGGCCCGCTTTGGCGACAAGCTGACGGTTATCTATGATATTGATGAAGAGGTGAATTGCTGCATTCCCAGCCTGCTGATCCAGCCGTTGGTGGAGAATGCCATTGTCCACGGTATTCAGCCTTGCAAAGGTAAAGGCGTTGTCACCATCAGCGTTGCAGAGTGCGGCAATCGGGTACGCATTGCGGTGCGGGATACCGGGCACGGCATCGATCCAAAGGTGATTGAGCGGGTCGAAGCGAATGAAATGCCGGGCAATAAAATTGGCCTGCTGAATGTTCATCATCGCGTGAAGTTATTGTATGGCGAGGGGCTGCATATCCGCCGCCTGGAACCAGGAACGGAAATTGCGTTTTACATTCCTAACCAACGCACCCCAGTCGCCTCACAGGCTACGTTATTGCTTTGAGCCGGAGTGATATTGTGAAAGTCATCATTGTTGAAGACGAATTCCTGGCACAACAGGAACTGAGCTGGCTAATTAAAGAGCACAGCCAGATGGAGATTGTCGGCACCTTTGACGACGGTCTGGACGTGTTGAAGTTTTTGCAGCATAACCGCGTCGACGCCATTTTTCTGGATATCAATATTCCGTCGCTGGATGGCGTGTTGCTGGCGCAAAACATCAGCCAGTTCGCCCATAAACCGTTTATTGTGTTCATCACCGCGTGGAAAGAACATGCGGTAGAAGCGTTTGAACTGGAGGCGTTTGACTACATTCTCAAACCGTATCAGGAGTCACGTATTACCGGGATGCTGCAAAAACTGGAAGCGGCCTGGCAACAACAGCAGACCAGCAGTACGCCTGCCGCGACGGTAACGCGTGAGAATGACACCATTAATCTGGTGAAAGATGAGCGAATAATCGTCACGCCAATTAACGATATCTATTACGCCGAAGCGCACGAGAAAATGACCTTTGTCTATACGCGGCGTGAATCCTACGTAATGCCGATGAACATTACCGAATTTTGCAGCAAACTGCCGCCGTCGCATTTTTTCCGCTGCCATCGCTCATTTTGTGTCAATCTGAACAAAATACGCGAAATCGAACCGTGGTTTAATAACACCTACATTCTGCGACTGAAAGATCTAGATTTTGAAGTGCCGGTCAGCCGCAGCAAAGTGAAAGAATTTCGCCAGTTAATGCATCTTTAATCGGGAACTTTCATGAAAGCACCAGGCTTGCCCGCCGATCAACAATTTTTCGCCGATCTGTTCAGCGGCCTGGTGCTTAACCCGCAACTACTGGGGCGCGTCTGGTTTGCCAGCCAGCCTGCCTCGTTACCGGTGGGCAGTTTATGTATTGATTTTCCCCGTCTGGATATCGTGCTGCGCGGCGAATACGGCAACCTGCTGGAAGCAAAGCAGCAGCGAATGGTGGAAGGAGAAATGCTGTTTATTCCGGCACGCGCGGCTAATTTACCGATCAACAACAAACCGGTGATGCTGTTAAGCCTGGTGTTCGCACCGACCTGGCTTGGGTTATCGTTTTACGATAGCCGCACCACGTCGTTGTTGCATCCTGCTCGCCAGATCCAGCTTCCCAGCCTGCAACGCGGTGAAGGTGAAGCGATGCTTACCGCCCTCACCCATCTTAGCCGTTCGCCGCTGGAGCAGAATATCATTCAGCCACTGGTGTTAAGTTTGCTGCATCTTTGCCGCAACGTGGTGAATATGCCGCCGGGTAATTCGCAACCGCGCGGCGATTTTCTCTATCACAGCATTTGTAACTGGGTTCAGGATAATTATGCCCAGCCGCTCACCCGCGAGAGCGTGGCGCAGTTTTTTAATATCACGCCCAATCATCTGTCAAAACTGTTTGCTCAGCATGGAACGATGCGTTTTATCGAGTATGTGCGTTGGGTGCGAATGGCGAAGGCGAGGATGATTTTGCAGAAATATCATCTGTCAATTCATGAAGTGGCACAGCGTTGCGGTTTTCCGGATAGCGACTATTTTTGTCGCGTTTTCCGGCGTCAGTTTGGTCTGACGCCGGGAGAGTACAGCGCCCGTTTTCAGGGCTAACGTCAGAAGGTTAATTCTGTTTCCAGCAGCGTCAGGATACTTTGTGCATCTTGCGCGGCAAACAACGACTGGCGGAAGTTTTTATTCACCAGTTTACGCGCCAGCTGCGAGAAGACTTTCACATGATTCATCCCTTCGTTAGCACCCAGCGTCAGCATGATCACCAGTTCGACTTCGCCCATTTCTGACTGCCAGTCAATCGGTTTCGCCAGCCGGGCAATGCTGATACTGGAATGACGGATCCACTGAGATTTGGTGTGCGGGATCGCTACGCCAAAACCAACGCCGGTGGTAACAATCTCTTCCCGCTGCCAGACATCTTCTTCCAGCTCAAACGGATGTTCAGTGCGCCCGTTAACGCCGAGGTTGCCGCACAGGAACTGGATCGCCTGCTCTTTATTGCTAAAATCCTGATCAACAAAGATATTCTCCAGCGCCAGCAGTGGGCGAACGTCTTCTTCCGGCGTAAAGGCGGTGAGTAACGCTTCAATTTCCTGCGCACTGCGGCATTCACATGCCTGACGCGCCAGTTCCCGACACGCCTCGCTATCCAGTTGACGAAGCTGGCTTTTCACCGCCGGAATACGCGGGCTACTCATACTCAGCTCATCCAGGCCCAGCCCAAGCAGTAGCGGCAGATAACGGCTTTCACCGCCCAGTTCACCGCAAATGCCTACCCATTTGCCCCGCTGATGCGCAGTGGTAACAATCTGCTGCAACATGCGCAGGAACGATGGCGTAATCGGGTTATACAGCGGCGATACGCGCGGGTTATTACGATCGACCGCATACAGATACTGGGTCATATCGTTAGAACCGATACTGAAGAAATCGACCTCATCGCAGAAGTGGTCGATGATGTAACACACCGACGGCACTTCCACCATGATACCCAGAGTAATCGTCTCTGCATGACGCAGGCCATCGCGCTTAAGCTCAACGATCGCTTTTTGGATCTCGCCCTTCACCCATAAGATCTGATCGAGGCTGTGAACCATCGGGATCATCAACTGGGCGTTGCCAAAACTGGCAGCGCGCAAAATCGCCCGTAGTTGAGTGCGGAACAGGCCAGCAAATTCCGGGTAAATACGTACCGCGCGATAGCCGAGGAACGGGTTCTCTTCCTGGGGAATATTCAGATAAGGAATGCTTTTATCGCCTCCGATGTCCATTGTGCGGAAGATAATCGGCTTGTCGCCCGCTGCCAGTAGCACCTGCTGGTAGGCTTCAAATTGCTCCTGCTCGTCCGGCGCGCTGTCACGATCCATATACAGCATTTCGGTACGGAACAGCCCGACGCCTTCCGCGCCGTTGGCAAACGCGCCTGGTGCTTCCAGAGCGGTGCCAATATTCGCCGCGATATCAATACGCTTGTTATCACGGGAATAGGCCAGCTGCGCGGCAGCCTGCGCCTGTTGTTTTTGGCGTTTATCCGCCAGCGTCTGCGCAACCTGATAATAACCGCTCACCGCGTCATTCGGGTTAATCGCCAGCACGCCGCACTGGGCGTCAAGCACCGCCGGTTGCCCGGCATAACGGGCAATCGCATCCAGCGGCAGGCCGCTCAGTACCGGGATCGCCGAGGCGCGGGCCAGAATCAGGGTATGCGAGGTGCGCCCGGTTTTCTCCAGAATCATGCCCGCAAGATTTTTCAAATCAAGGCTCAAAAACTGGCTTGGGGTTAAATCTTCAGCCACCAGAATGGTCGGTTTTTCCAGCACCAGATTGTTGCGCGGCTTCAGTTCCGGCCAGGTGATATGCAGCAACTGTTCGCTAATATCGCGAATGTCGCTAACACGTTCGCGCAGATAATCGCTGGCAGAAGCAGAAAGCTTGGCGCAAACCTGCTCCATATTGCTGATGATCGCCGCCCCCAGTCCCTGATGCTGTTCTGTCATCAGGCGACGGATATTGCCTGCAAATTCATCATCCTGAATCAGCGACAAATGAGCGCTGAGGATAGTTTTGCTTTCGCCGTCACGCTCACGCAATTGCTGGTTCAGTTGCTCGGCAAGCGTTGCCTGGCTGTGCTCCAGCCGGGTGGAATCTTGCGCACTGGCGGGGATTGCCCGATAACTGTCGAGGCTGTCGCTTTGTAACAGGGTCAGCGTACCCACGCCGACGCCGCTTGCCAGCACATTGCCGTACAGTAAATCCGGGTTAAGGCGGCTTAATGAACGCGGCAGCGGATGCGCCGTCAGTTCTGCCTGCGTAGGCTGAACGCTGTCGCTGTCGATAAAGCGCACCTGGATGTACTCTTCCAGCACGCGCCGCGCCTGCTCTTCATCGCTGCCGCTAATGTTCAGGCTGCAACTGTCATTAAATAGGGTGCCGGTGCCAATCAGCGCCAGCGAACTTTTCGCATCGGCCTTTGCGTTCTGGCGATGGTTAATAAAGGTGACTTCACTTTGCCACTGGCTGCACTGTTCTTTAAGTTCCCACGCCGGACGAGCATGCAGACCGTTAGGCAAAGGACAGAGAAATTGAATCGTTAACATAACCGCTCCGGGTTAATCAGGAGATCATCTGAAATCCGTCAGTTGAACAACCGTCTCACGGGTAAGACGTTGAATAAGGGCAGATAAAAGTTGCTGCATCTGCAAAATGTCGCGGCAATCGGCAATCGATGCCGCACAATGTCCGTGGCGCGTCGCTGGCCCCATCACCACCGTGGGCACGCCGGTGCCGGTTAAATGCACCGCTCCGCCGTCCGTGCCGCCGTTGCTGAACATATCCGCCTGCAACGGCACGCCAATTTCTGCCGCGACGGTTTCGATCCAGGCGGTAAGTTTTGGCGGCGCAATCAGCGACTTGTCGCTTAACACCAGCATCGGCCCGTTACCAATCTGGCGATGGTTAGCCGCGCTATAATCAAAGTTTTTCGCCCAGCAGGCGGTATCAAGCACAATGGCGACATCCGGCGACACCGCGCGGGTGGCAGTTTGCCCGCCGCGTAATCCCACCTCTTCGCTGGAACTTGCCACCAGCCACACCTCCGCAGGCAGTTCGGCGTCGTGCAGCTCACGTAGTAACGTCACCAGCAGATAGCAACCGAGGCGGTCATCAAAGGCTTTCCCCATCACCCGCTGGTGAGGGAGAACCTGAAAAGTTGTATCAAAGGTGACGCGATCGCCTGGACGAATTCCCGCCTGCATCACTTCGTCATACGAGCGCGCACCAATGTCCACGCGCATGGCGCTGACGTCATTCCCCTGCCGGTCGCCGTCAAGCAGGCCTGGAATTTTGCACTCTTCACGGGTGGTGATGCGCACCGGCTGCAGCTGGCGGGCAGCCATGCGCACGTTGCCAACCGGCAGCACGTCAATAGCGCCTTCGCGGGAGATGCTGCGCACCATAAATCCCACTTCGTCCATATGGGCGCAGATCATCACCTTCGGACCTGTCGATTCATTGAGGCGGATCAGCACCGATCCCAGACCATCAAATCGCACTTCTTTTTGCAGGCGATCCGCTTCTTCCAGTAGGATCTGCCGCACTTCCTGTTCCGAGGAGGCGATCGCATCTGCCTCGCTCAACGCTTTTAATAGCGATAAATCCATTATGCCTCTCCCGTGAGCAACACTGTTTTCGGCATGGCGTAGAGCACTTCTGCGCCTTGCGGGGTAACCAGCACAACATCTTCGATGCGCACGCCCCCTTGCCCTGGCAAATAAATCCCCGGCTCCACGGTCAGCAACATGCCTGGCTGTAGCGTCGTGGTGTCCCGCGGTGAAAAACGCGGATCTTCATGGACTTCAATGCCGATAGCGTGACCAGTGTTATGACCGAAATAGTCGCCAAATCCAGCCTCGGTAATGACCCGGCGCGCGGCGTCGTCAATCTGCTGGCAGCGCACGCCGGGGCGAATTGCAGAGATTGCCGCGAGCTGTGCCTGCAGGACAATCTGATAGACGTCAAACAGCGGGTGAGATTCGGCGCTCACCCCTTCGCCATTCACCAGCAAGGTGCGCGTCATATCAGAGCAGTAGCCCTGATACAGCGCACCAAAATCGAGAGTGACAAACTCGCCCGCTGCAACAATCTTGTCGCTGGCTTTGCCGTGCGGCAGCGCCCCGCGCCAGCCGCTGGCGACAATGGTGTCAAAAGAGGCTTTTTCTGCGCCCTGCTGGCGCATAAACCACTCCAGTTCAGCGGCTATCTCGCGCTCGCTCATCCCCGCCTGAATAAAGCGGCGAATATGCTCCGCTCCGCGATCGGCAATCCCACAGGCGAGGCGGATTATCTCCACCTCCTCTGGCGTTTTGATTTGCCGCAGCACATCCGGCGTGGCGCTAACCAGTTTCGCATTGAGTTCAGACTTCCAGCGGTGCGCGGTTTCCCAACTCACCTGCTGGCCTTCAAAACCGAGCGTTTGCAACTGCTCATCGGCAATGATTTGATTGACGATAGTGGTAAGCGTGTTCGTCGCGTCAAGCAAATGCAGCTGGTAGCCTTGCGCACGGGCTTCCACCTCAACGAAATAGCGCGAATCTACCAGAATGTGCGCACTTTCACGGCTAATAACCACATAGCCTGATCCGGTGGAGATCCCCAGATGCGGCTGTTTGTTCTGCCGTGAGGAGAGAAGCACTGCATCCAGTTGTTGCGCCTTAAGCCAGTCGCGCAGCGAAGCGAGTAATGTCATCTGGATTTTCCTTCTTACAGGCTATCGATTAACAATTTGCCTTTACGGAACATCATCAGACGCAGGAACACCACCATCAGCGCAGTTATGACTGCCCCCAGCGCGATCCCCGCCATATAGACGCCCAGGTTAGTGACCAGCGGCCATGCCCAGATAGCGGATTCCGGGAACCATTGCACTGCGCCCAGCCAGACAGCGGCGGTTGAGCCGACAATCGCGCCGACCATATACGACGGAATGGCGGTGATGGGGCTTTCCAGCGCAAACGGAATCGCACCCTCACTAATCCCCATAAAGGCAAGGAACATCGCGGTCTTACCCTGCGGATAAAGTTGAGCGTTGAACAGGCGTTTGCCGGTTAAACGACGGTCAATAATGGTCGCCAGACCCAGACCAATCGGAGGAATAACGATAGCGATAGAACGAGCGGTGACCGGTAATACGTGGTCGGTGGTAAAGCTGAAGGCAACGAAACCTGCCGCTTTGTTGATTGGGCCACCAAGGTCGATTGCGGTCGCCGCGGCAATCCCCATTGCATACATCAGCGCGCCCTTCTCACCTGCGGCAGTCAGCACGGTACGGATACCGCCGTTGATCCAGCCACCAAATGGGGTGATGACATAGTACATCGCCAGCATGACAAAAATGGCGGAAAGAATCGGTAGCAAAAATGTGGTTTTGAACGCTAACAGGAAATCTGGTAACTGGATTTTCTGGTTCATCCATTTCACAAGGTAACCAGCAACGATAGATATAATCAGCGCACCAATGAAGGTGGACGGCACCGGCGAAGAGGTCGCCCATTGCATAGTGCTGGGATCGAAGTTCAGCAGTTGCGTCGGCTGGGTAGACATCAAGCCGCCGATAAAACCAGCCGGGAACGCCAGTTTGCCGCCGATAGAGTTCGCCACAAAAGCGGCAAACATCGGAATAGCAAAGCCAAACAACACGCCGCCGAAGGACTGCGACAGCCAGGCAAATTTCAGTAAGGAGAGGTCGAAACCGGAGAATTTCCCGCTATTAAGAGCATCCATGATGCCGATCTCAGCAGGAATTTTAAGCCAGCTATAAGCAATCAGCTGGCTGAAAGCGAGGATCACACCGCCCATAATTAAGGTCGGCACCATGCGTGAAATCCCTGACATCACATGCTGCGGGAGTTCACCCCAGAAGCTGCTTTTAGAGGCCTGCGGATTCTTAACTGCCGCTGCCGCACCGGATGCGCCAGGCACAACGGTTGCACTGCGTTTTTTAATGGCCATAACAATTATCCCTGTCGAATATTACTGTTGTTCAGAGGCAATCATCTCTTCGATTTCTTTGATGATGCCTACAGCGTTTTTAATTGCGTCCTGCAAAGTGATTTCATAAACGTCGCGTGATTCGAAACGTTCGTTATCTTCCGGGGTAACTGCCACGGAATGGATGATGATGGTCGCTTCGGCGATATCCTGCGCCGTCAGGCGATTCTGGATGCCGTCCGCGCCCTGGGTTTCAATTTTCACTTCATAACCGGCTTCTACCGCCGCTTCTTCCAGCGCCTGAGCGGCCATAAAAGTGTGAGCCAGGCCCATCGGGCAGGCACATAAGGCAATCAGTTTCTTACTCATCGTTAATTCCTCGTTCAGTGATAGTTGACGAGTGAAATTATGAACGTGCAAAACAAATCGCCGTTACCAGACAAATAATGCATTTACTGGAGAATTAATCCCGCTGTATGGAAGTGTGACGCAGGTCGGCCTTGTGAGGGGACACAAAGAAAAATTGAATTAACTGTATGATTTAAAAGATTATCGGGAGAGTTACCTCCCGATATAACAGGAAGGATTTACAGAATGTGACCTAAGGTCTGGCGTAAATGTGCACCGGAACCGAGAAGACCCGGATTGTCATGGACGATGAGATACACCGGAATATCATGGACATATTCTTTAAAGCGCCCTTTATCTTCAAATGCGGCACGGAAACCAGAGGCTTTGAAGAACTCAAGGAAGCGCGGCACGATACCGCCCGCAATAAACACGCCGCCAAATGTCCCGAGATTGAGCGCCAGATTGCCGCCAAAACGGCCCATAATGACGCAAAACAGCGACAATGCGCGGCGGCAATCGGTGCAGCTGTCAGCCAGCGCGCGTTCGGTAATATCTTTTGGCTTGAGATTTTCTGGCAGGCGGTTGTCAGCTTTCACAATTGCGCGATACAAATTCACCAGCCCAGGGCCAGAAAGCACGCGTTCCGCCGAAACATGGCCAATTTCCGCACGCAGTATTTCGAGGATAATGGCCTCTTCTTCACTATTCGGCGCAAAATCAACGTGACCGCCTTCGCCCGGCAAGCTTACCCAACGCTTATCGACATGGACCAGATGCGCAACCCCAAGCCCCGTTCCGGCACCGTAAACCGCAATAGGCTTACCTTCTACCGGTTCTGCGCCACCAAACTGAATCAGATGCTCTTTTTTCAGCATCGGGATCGCCATCGATACAGCGGTAAAATCGTTAATAATTTCCAGATGGCTAAAACCGAGATTCTTTTTCATTTCGGCAATTGAGAACGCCCAGGTATGGTTGGTCATTGCCACCCAGTCACCGGTAATTGGGCAAGCGATGGCAATACAGCCGTCTTTCACCTCGACCTTATGTTCTTCAAGATAAACGCGAATGACCGCTTCGAGGCTGGGGTAATCAAGCCCTGAATAGGTCTTAGCCTGCGAGATTTCACCACTGGCAATATCACACAGAGCAAGACGTGCGTTGGTGCCGCCCACATCACCGACTAATGCATACTTTGTCATTCTTCAACTGCTCCGCTAAAGTCAAAATAATTCTTTCTCACACTGTAAATACCTGGGGGCATAACAACAACGCCGGAAAGGCAGGCTCCCTGTAAATATCGATCTGGGTCACACATTTACTTTATCGTTTCAGCACCAATTGCAGCGATGCCTTTTTGCAAGCTGGGCAAACTAAGTATCTGACCCCGCATAAGGAATAGAACATGCTCCATCCGCGAGCCAGAACCATGTTGTTATTATCGCTCCCCGCCGTGGCAATTGGGATTGCGTCCAGTCTTATTCTGATTGTGGTGATGAAAATCGCCTCGGTATTACAGAATTTGCTCTGGCAACGACTGCCGGGAACTCTGGGGATAGCCCAGGATTCACCTCTCTGGATCATCGGTGTATTAACGCTAACGGGTATTGCGGTGGGGTTGGTTATCCGTTTCAGCCAGGGTCATGCCGGACCAGACCCCGCCTGTGAACCGCTGATCGGCGCACCAGTTCCGCCCTCTGCGCTACCAGGACTTATCGTAGCATTAATTCTCGGTCTTGCTGGCGGCGTCAGCCTGGGGCCGGAACATCCGATCATGACCGTCAATATCGCCCTTGCCGTCGCCATTGGCGCTCGTCTGTTACCGCGCGTCAACCGAATGGAGTGGACTATTTTAGCCTCTGCCGGAACCATCGGCGCGCTGTTTGGCACACCTGTTGCAGCGGCGTTGATATTTTCGCAAACCTTAAATGGCAGTAGTGAAGTTCCGCTATGGGATCGTCTTTTTGCGCCGTTAATGGCGGCAGCAGCTGGTGCACTTACTACCGGATTATTTTTCCATCCCCATTTTTCACTGCCCATTGCGCATTACGGACAGATGGAAATGACCGATATTCTCAGCGGTGCAATTGTCGCGGCGATTGCCATCGCAGCAGGGATGGTCGCCGTATGGTGCTTACCACGGTTGCACGCGATGATGAATCAAATGAAAAATCCGGTGCTCGTGCTGGGTATTGGCGGATTTATTCTCGGTATTCTGGGGGTTATTGGTGGACCAGTTTCGCTGTTTAAAGGGCTGGATGAGATGCAGCAGATGGTGGCAAATCAGGCTTTCAGCACCAGCGATTACTTTTTGCTGGCGGTAATTAAACTTGCCGCCCTGGTCGTTGCTGCCGCCAGTGGCTTTCGCGGTGGGCGAATCTTCCCGGCAGTGTTTGTCGGCGTGGCATTAGGGTTGATGCTGCATGAGCACGTACCCGCCGTACCAGCGGCAATAACCGTTTCTTGCGCTATTCTCGGCATCGTGCTGGTGGTAACACGCGATGGCTGGTTAAGTCTTTTTATGGCGGCGGTCGTTGTACCCAATACCACATTGCTACCGCTGCTCTGTATCGTCATGCTTCCGGCATGGCTGTTATTAGCAGGTAAGCCGATGATGATGGTCAATCGTCCGAAGCAACAGCCACCCCACGATAACGTTTAGCAAAAAATGCTCTCCTTTATGATTTAAGAGTTATGGCGATGATACGGGGCTTTACCTCCCCGTAATATTGCGTTAACAGGCCGCTGACGGCTTCGATCGTGAAGGAGAATAACAATGTTCAGGTCACTGTTTCTGGCGGCCGCCCTGATGGCATTTACCCCGCTTGCAGCAAACGCAGGTGAAATCACCCTACTGCCATCAATCAAATTACAAATTGGCGATCGCGATCATTACGGTAATTACTGGGACGGTGGTCACTGGCGCGACCGTGACTACTGGCATCGCAATTATGAGTGGCGTAAAAACCGCTGGTGGCGTCATGATAATGGCTATCATCGTGGCTGGGATAAGCGTAAAGCGTATGAGCGTGGCTATCGTGAAGGCTGGCGCGATCGTGACGATCATCGCGGAAAAGGCCGCGGACATGGACACCGCCATTAAACACATTCGCCAATGGAACACAATGCCTGATGCGACGCTAGCGAGTCTTATCAGGCCTACAAACCGGCTCTTTAACGCGTAGGGCGGATAAGGCGTTTACGCCGCATCCGCCAATAGTGCCAGATGCGACGCTCATTCAACTACAATCCCAGCGCCGTCCCCACCAACAACCAGATATTCAGCGCCACGACCAGCACTACAATCACCCAGCCTGTCTGTTTTACGCGTTTGCTGTTCACCAGATCGCCCATCAACTTGCTGTCACTGGTGAAAATCAGCAGTGGAACCAGCGCCAGGGCGATACCAAAACTTAACAGCACCTGACTCATAACCAGAATCCGTGTCGGATCTAATCCCATCAGAATGACAATAAATGACGGCAACATGGTGACTGTACGACGCACCCACAGCGGGATATGGAAGCGAATGAATCCCTGCATCACCACCTGCCCCGCCAGTGTCCCCACCACCGTTGAGGACAGTCCGGCAGCAACCAGACTTAACCCAAAGACCGTTGCCGCAGCATGGCTTAACAGCGGTTGCAGCGTCAGATAAGCCTCATCAAGATCGGCAACACCAGTATGACCAGAAAAGTGGAACGCCGCCGCAGCTGTAGCCATCATCGCCAGATTGACAAAACCGGCAATCGTCATGGCGATAGCCACATCCCATTTGGTGGCGGAATAACGTTGTTGACGCGAACCGCCATGTAAATGCTGAGTGAGCGAGGAGTGCAAATAAATCACATGCGGCATAATCGTCGCCCCTAACACGCCTGCTGCCAGGAAGACCGCCTCCGAAGTAGGTAAACTCGGGATCACCATTCCTTTACCCAGCTGCGCCAGGTTAGGCTGGGAGAAAATCAACTCGACAATGTAAGCCGCGGCAACAAACAACAGTAACCCGCCAATCACTTTCTCCAGCGGTTTTTGCCCGCGACGTTGCAGCATTAAAATCAGGAAAGTCGCGATCCCCGTCAGCACCGCGCCCTGCAACAACGAGACACCAAGAATGAGTTTAAAACCGATCGCCGCACCAATAAATTCCGCCAGGTCGGTTGCCATCGCAATAATTTCTGCCTGAACCCAATAGAACCACACTACGGGACGCGGATAGTGATCGCGAATCTGCTCCGCCAGATTTTTACCGGTGGCAATCCCTAGTTTGGCAGAGAGGATCTGAATCAGCATCGCCATCAGGTTGGCCCAAACGACAACCCACAGCAGCTGATAGCCGAAGCTGGCACCCGCCTGAATATTGGTCGCAAAGTTACCGGGATCGATATAACCAATCGCCGCAATGAACGCAGGTCCCATTAATGCGAGCCTCATCTTGCGCGCCGCCCGTCCGCTGCTACTCTCAACGCGATAGTTCGTCATCTTGTGCCTCTAAAACATAGCCTTTGCTATGTTTCATGCTATGCCAAACGAGAATGATTATCAAATTCATTTAAATGGGTTGTGGTGATTTCTCTGATAGACCTGGATTATGACTACGAAAAGATTGATGACTTGAATGTTATGGTTATGTTTAATGTTAGCACATTTACATAACTTTCAGCTTCCATACACAACATAGCAGAAATGTATGACAGATCACTATTTTTGAAGCTTGTCACAGGACGTCATTATAGTGTGTGTCAGATCTCGTTTTCCTTAACCATGTTACATAGAATGTGCACGGAAATTTAACCTGCCTCATATTTGGAGCAAATATGGACCGCGTCCTTCATTTTGTACTGGCACTTGCCGTTGTTGCGATTCTCGCACTGCTGGTAAGCAGCGACCGCAAAAAAATTCGTATCCGTTATGTTATTCAACTGCTTGTTATCGAAGTGTTACTGGCGTGGTTCTTCCTGAACTCCGACGTTGGTTTAGGCTTCGTGAAAGGCTTCTCCGAAATGTTCGAAAAACTGCTCGGATTTGCCAACGAAGGGACTAACTTCGTCTTTGGTAGCATGAATGATCAAGGCCTGGCATTCTTCTTCCTGAAAGTGCTGTGCCCAATCGTCTTTATCTCTGCACTGATCGGTATTCTCCAGCACATTCGCGTGTTGCCGGTGATTATCCGCGCAATTGGTTTCCTGCTCTCCAAAGTCAACGGCATGGGCAAACTGGAATCCTTTAACGCCGTCAGCTCCCTGATTCTGGGTCAGTCTGAAAACTTTATTGCCTATAAAGATATCCTCGGCAAAATCTCCCGCAATCGTATGTACACCATGGCAGCAACGGCGATGTCCACCGTATCTATGTCCATCGTTGGTGCATACATGACCATGCTGGAGCCGAAATATGTCGTTGCGGCGCTGGTACTGAACATGTTCAGCACCTTTATCGTGCTGTCGCTGATCAACCCTTACCGTGTTGATGCCAGTGAAGAAAACATTCAGATGTCCAACCTGCACGAAGGTCAGAGCTTCTTCGAAATGCTGGGTGAATACATTCTGGCAGGTTTCAAGGTTGCCATTATCGTTGCCGCGATGCTGATCGGCTTTATCGCCCTGATCGCCGCACTGAACGCACTGTTTGCTACTGTGACTGGCTGGTTTGGCTACAGCATCTCCTTCCAGGGCATCCTGGGCTACATCTTCTATCCGATTGCATGGGTGATGGGTGTTCCTTCCAGTGAAGCACTGCAAGTGGGCAGTATCATGGCGACCAAACTGGTTTCCAACGAGTTCGTTGCGATGATGGATCTGCAGAAAATTGCTTCCACGCTCTCTCCGCGTGCTGAAGGCATCATCTCTGTGTTCCTGGTTTCCTTCGCTAACTTCTCTTCAATCGGGATTATCGCAGGTGCAGTTAAAGGCCTGAATGAAGAGCAAGGTAACGTGGTTTCTCGCTTCGGTCTGAAACTGGTTTACGGCTCTACCCTGGTGAGTGTGCTGTCTGCGTCAATCGCAGCACTGGTGCTGTAAAACCATACATAAAAAAGCCGGGGATCATTCCCCGGCTTTTTTACGCCTGTTAATCAGCTAATGGCTGCGGGCGACCAATCAAATACCCTTGCAGATATTGCACCCCGAGCTTATGCAATAGCGCCTGCTGCTGTTGCGTCTCGACAAACTCCGCGACCACACTCAATGACTTCGCTTTCGCCAGATCGGTAATTGATCTCACAATCATCGCATCCAGCGTGTTCGTGACAATATCTTTCACAAAGACGCCATCAATTTTGATGATATCAGCCTGCAAACGCTTTAACCGTTCGTAGTTGGCATATCCGGTGCCAAAGTCATCAATCGCAATCCGGAAACCAAACTTATGCAGCTGCTCGATGTTGTACATGCTGCTTTCTGCGTTAGAAAACGCCTGCTCCTCGGTGATCTCAAGAATGACCGCCTGCGGGGAGATGTGATAACGCTTAAACAGACGAATAATCCGCCCGGCAATATTCTTTTGCAGCAGCGTGAGCGGCATTAAATTGACTGAAAAGCGCGGTCCTTTTTTGTCGCAAGGGTGTGTTGCCAGCCACTTCAACAAGGATTCCAGCACTTGCAAATCAAAACGCGCGCTAAGGTTAAACTGAGCAATAAGGGGCAGAAACTTATCCGGGGTCATAATGCCGCCGTCATATTTCAGTCGCGCGAGGATCTCATCATAACCTTCACCCTCTTTGTTGCGAATTGGCTGGGCGTAGAGCAGCAAATCACCCTGATCTAACGCCGTGCGAATGGTATTCAGCAATAGCACCTGTTTAGTGGTCTGCCCGGAAACCATCTCCTCTCTGCTATCCAGCGCCAGCACATGATGATGTGCGCAGGATTGCTCCGCCAGCCAGCTTAACTGCCCCAACAAGGGTTGCAGGGTTTCCTGATTTCCATCAAAACGCCCCCAGGCAGCACCATAGCCCATATCCAGCCCGGTATTGTTCCAGTGAATTTGCCGACTATTCAGGATGTTAACCATATGCTGGAGTCGCCCTTCCGTTTCCGGCCCGCTCAGCACTAACAGCAGTTCACTACCCGGCAATTGATACAACTTTTCGTTTTCCTGCATCAACGGCAGCAGCGTACGGCAAATTGAGCGGATACAGTGAACGCGCATCATTAAGCCGTAATGACGACTCATAAACTCAAGATTATCAATGCGCAGGCAGCAAAAACTCTTGCCCGCCTCTTGCTCCGGCGCTTGTTCCAACGCACGAAAGTTGGGTAGGAGCGTTAACGGATCTGTCAGCGCCTGCAAATGCCAGCGGCGATTAAGCCATTCACTGCGATGATAAATGCGCACCATATAGAGCAGGCAAACGCTAAAGGAAATCAGCACCGCAAGAATAAATGCCAGCGAATATTCGGTTTCCACCCCTTGCAAAAAGTTCTGGTTGTAATTCAGAAGGCAAAGCGTTGAAACAGCCCAGGTGAGATTTAAAAACGGATAGCGAAGCTTACCGACCCCGAGGGTAAAGATGATGAAGAAAACGGGTACCAGGTAACCGGCAATAAAGTCGTTTTCATAAGGTGTGCACAACAGAAGTAGAAGCACGCTTAACGCTGCCAGCCAGCTTAAGGTAAATGCGCGTTTCTCTTTGCCCAACGACGGCGCGATATCCCTGCGCCACAATATCTGCGCAAAGTGGGGACTTACAATCATGCGAGTGAGATAGTAGAAAAGCATGTTGTAAATCAGCACAGCGGTGAAAAGGCTTAGCAAATCAACGACCGTGAAAATCGCATCCGCATCGCCGAAAAAGGTGGATATCTTTAGCGGGAAATCAAAGAAGCTCCCCACAAGATACATGCTGCATTTGATGCCGATCGGCGTCACCAAACCAAGCCAGAACAGACGTTGCCAGACATATCGGCTGGTCAATCCATAACGCCAACGCGTCCCCAGCTGCCAGCGTAATATTGCGCAGGCACACAACACGACAAACGTCTGGCTACCGAGCATGACCGCAGTCTGTAAAAAAGAGAGATGAAAGTTCCACAGATTGGTGCAAAACATCCCGCATAAAACGGGAACGACACCGCGCCAGCCAAAGATAAACAAGATTGACAGCATTACGCACAGTGGCATCCACGCCAGAAAGATATAACTGGAATGGATAATGGCAAGTGGCGAAATAAAACGGGATAGCTGAATAAGTACCACGGTGAGCGTAAACGCTAGTGTGAATATCTTGATATTTTTTATCAGGTTATGCTCCACAAACATGAGTACACTACTCTCACTGATCGGGGTTTTCAGGCACACAAATAATAAGTTTATTCGCATCGCGAAGCAAACAGGGGCCAGCCTGTTGCCGATTTTTCATCCAATGATGCTTTCACCAGGCGGCGCTAACCCGGACGTAGACTGTATTACAAAAGCGGCAAAAAGCAGAGACAAAAAACCCCCGCTTTGCAGCGAGGGTTGGAAATTTGGTGGAGCTAAGCGGGATCGAACCGCTGACCTCTTGCATGCCATGCAAGCGCTCTCCCAGCTGAGCTATAGCCCCACGATGCGTTTACGTACCAAATTTGCTGGGTGCAAAATTTGGTGGAGCTAAGCGGGATCGAACCGCTGACCTCTTGCATGCCATGCAAGCGCTCTCCCAGCTGAGCTATAGCCCCGTCACGTAAAGCTTGTCGAGTTGACGGGCGGCATCATATGAATTCCGCCCGAATGTGTCAACGGCAAATTGCAATGTGTAGTTTCAATCGCTGAAAAATCAGGCAAATGAACAATTTTGGAAAACCGCTCGCATTCAGTAGTTATTCATGTCACGGTTTCCTGTAAAGTGGTGTTATAAAATGAACTACTAATAGACCCACATACATTCAGGGAATTGTTATGTTCAAGGAGAGGATGACACCAGATGAACTTGCCAGACTGACCGGCTATAGCCGCCAGACCATTAATAAATGGGTACGCAAGGAAGGCTGGACAACGTCACCAAAACCTGGCGTCCAGGGTGGCAAAGCCCGACTGGTTCACGTCAATGAACAGGTTCGTGAATATATTCGCAATGCTGAACGTCCAGAAGGTCAGGGAGAAGCGCCTGCCCTTTCTGGTGATGCGCCGCTTGAAGTATTGCTGGTGACACTGGCGAAAGAGATGACGCCAGTTGAACAAAAACAGTTTACATCCTTGCTTCTGCGGGAAGGGATTATCGGATTGTTACAACGCTTAGGGATTCGCGATAGCAAATAATATGAAAAGATTACGCAACAAAATGACCACCGAAGAACTGGCTGAATGCCTCGGTGTGGCTAAACAAACTGTTAACCGTTGGATCAGAGAAAAAGGCTGGAAAACGGAAAAATTTCCCGGCGTGAAAGGCGGTCGTGCCAGACTTATTCTGGTCGATACGCAAGTTTGCGAGTTTATTCAGAACACGCCAGCCTTCCATAACACACCAATGTTGATGGAAGCTGAAGAGAGAATTGCTGAATACGCTCCTGGAGCACGCGCCCCGGCGTATCGACAAATCATCAACGCGATAGATAATATGACAGACATTGAGCAGGAAAAAGTCGCGCAATTTTTGTCACGTGAAGGAATTCGCAATTTCCTCGCCCGTCTCGATATTGACGAATCAGCATAAATAAAAAACGGCAGGATATTATCTCCTGCCGTTTATCTTTTTACACGCTAATTACTGCTGATTTTCGCGTTCAGCAATAAAATCCAGCGCTTTGTTGATACGCTCGATACTGCGGGTCTTACCAATTGCGTGAACGGTAACATCCAGTGCTGGAGACTGCCCCGCACCGGTTACGGCGACACGCAGCGGCATACCAACTTTACCCATACCCACTTCCAGCTCATCCGCCGTCGCCTGAATAGCGTGATGAACGTTTTCAGCGGTCCAGTCAGTAATCGCGGCCAGTTTGTCACGAACCACTTCCAGCGGCTGACGCGCTACCGGACGCAGATGTTTTTTCGCCGCATCGGCATCGAACTCAGCAAAATCTTCGTAGAAATAACGGCAGCTCTGTGCCATCTCTTTCAGCGTCTTGCAGCGTTCGCCCAGCAGTTTCACCAGATCAGCCAGCTGCGGGCCGTTACGGGTATCGATATTTTCCTGCTCAATGTGCCACTGTAAGTGAGTAGCAACATACTCCGGCGGCAGCGCGTTAATGTAGTGATGGTTCAGCCACAGCAGCTTGTCGGTGTTGAACGCACTGGCAGATTTGCTGACGGCATTCAAAGTGAAGTATTTGATCATCTCTTCACGAGTGAAGATTTCCTGATCGCCGTGGGACCAGCCCAGACGCACCAGATAGTTCAGCAGTGCTTCTGGCAAATAACCGTCATCACGATACTGCATTACGCTGACTGCCCCGTGACGTTTGGACAGTTTTTTACCGTCATCGCCATTGATCATAGAAACGTGCGCGTAAACCGGCACCGGCGCTTTCAGGGCCTTAAGAATGTTGATCTGGCGCGGCGTGTTGTTGATATGGTCTTCGCCACGGATAACGTGGGTGATTTCCATATCCCAGTCATCGACAACCACACAGAAGTTATAGGTTGGGGAACCATCGGTACGGCGGATAATCAGATCATCCAGCTCCTGGTTGCTGAACTCGATCGGACCACGGATCTGATCGTCAAAAACAACAGAACCTTCCTGCGGATTAGCAAAACGCACGACACACGGTTCATCATCAGCATGATGCTCATGGCTGTGGCGGCAGCGACCGTCATAACGCGGCTTCTCACCTTTCGCCATTTGCTCTTCGCGCAGCGCTTCCAGGCGCTCTTTAGAGCAATAGCATTTATAAGCAGTGCCCTCTTCCAGCATCTGATCGATCACCGCGTTGTAGCGATCAAAACGTTTGGTCTGGTAGTACGGACCTTCATCCCACTCCAGGCTCAGCCAGTTCATGCCATCCATAATGGCTTCGATAGCTTCCGGCGTGGAACGCTCAAGATCGGTGTCTTCAATACGCAGCACGAACTCACCGCCGTGGTTACGTGCAAAAAGCCAGGAGTAAAGAGCAGTACGCGCGCCGCCAACGTGCAGATAGCCTGTTGGGCTTGGCGCGAAGCGAGTTTTGATTTTCATGAAATGGCCTTACGTTTAGAAAGATGCCGACAACCGGCAAATCCTGGAAAAATTGAGTGGGCGATATTCTATCACTCCCGCCTGATTCCTCAATGTAGTTCGGGTTTCTACCTTACGCATTATTGTTTTCGTTGACAAATTGCGCAACACGGTCTGTTTTGCGATCATCTTGCTTAAATTTACGACGAACGAACAATTTCTTTAGAAAATGCGTTGACTCATTTTGAACTCTCCCTATAATGCGACTCCACACAGCGGGGGTGATTAGCTCAGCTGGGAGAGCACCTCCCTTACAAGGAGGGGGTCGGCGGTTCGATCCCGTCATCACCCACCAACTACTTTATGTAGTCTCCGCCGTGTAGCAAGAAATTGAGAAGTGGGTGATTAGCTCAGCTGGGAGAGCACCTCCCTTACAAGGAGGGGGTCGGCGGTTCGATCCCGTCATCACCCACCACTTTCTCGCCAGCTAAATTTCTTGTAAAAATGTGAAGTACCGAAGTGGGTGATTAGCTCAGCTGGGAGAGCACCTCCCTTACAAGGAGGGGGTCGGCGGTTCGATCCCGTCATCACCCACCACTTCGGGTCGTTAGCTCAGTTGGTAGAGCAGTTGACTTTTAATCAATTGGTCGCAGGTTCGAATCCTGCACGACCCACCAATGTAAAAAAGCGCCCTAAAGGCGCTTTTTTGCTATCTGCGATTTGTAAGATTGATTTTTCTTCTCAAGTTGCTTGTTCTTCTACCGATATTACCTCGTACAGTGACGAGGACTGAACAATGGCCACTATCTCTTCAACTTCAATTCCTTCCATACAAACACAGAGTAGTAACAGGGCATCACAAGGTAGCGATGTTGCTTCACAAATCGCGCGGATAAGTCAGCAAATCATCAAACTCACTCAACAAATTAAAGAGATTGTAGACACTAGCGGCAGTGCTGAAGACAAGCAAAAACAGGCCGAATTGATTCAACAGCAAATCACCCTACTGGAAACACAACTGGCGCAGTTGCAGAAACAGCAGGCAGAAAAGGCGCAGGAGAAAGAGCAGTGTTTGTCTCTGAATGTATCCCTTCTAAATCCTGTTGAAAAAACGACTCATATCGATATCTATATCTGATACAACGGATCCCCTTCCCGCCCAGCCATTAGCGCATTGCCCTGGTCTCGTACCACGTCCCATAACGCTTCAGCGGCGGTGGAAAGTGAACGGTTCTTCCTGCGCACCAGCATCAACTGGCGTTCAACCACCGGCGTAATGCGCTTAACCACCAGTGGGCTACCTTCAGGCAATGGTAGCGCCAGTGCAGGAAGAATACTGATGCCGATGCCTGCGGCTACCATCGGGAACAGCGTCGCCGGATGTCCAATCTCCTGCACAATATTCGCCTGAATACCATTGCGCGCCAGCGCTGCGTCAATCAGCGGTCGGCTGCCTGACGCGTAATCCTGCAACACCAATTTCGCTCCCTGTAATGCCTGCCAGGGTACATAATCTTCGACGGCCAAAGCGCTATCGCGATGGCAAAGCAGAAAGAAAGGCTCGGAAAGAATCGCTTCACATTGCAGATCGCCCACTGGGCCTGGATCGATGACGATGCCAAAGTCGACATCTCCCTGGCGAATACTTTCCATCACCCACTGCTGCGGACGATCGTGCAGGACAAACTGAATATCTGGATAGCGGCGATGGCTTTCAGCAATGCATTGCGGAATAAGATGCGCGGAAATGGTCTGGCTGGCAGCGACCCGAACTTTTCCGCTCAGTTGTTGCCCCATACGCCCGGTATCGCGCAACGTGCTGTTCAGTTCATCCAGCAGTCGCTCAAGACGCAAAGCCAGCTGCTGCCCTGCATCTGTAAGCACCACTTCACGCGTGGTTCTGTCCAGCAGGCGAACACCAGTATGATTTTCCAGTTCCTTCACACTGTGACTCACTGCCGACTGGCTCAGGCCGATACGCTCTCCTGCACGACTAAAACTTTTCTCCTGCGCTACTGTGACGAAAACCTTTAATTGTTTTAAAGAATAATTCATCTGTTTTCTTCATGAATGGATGCAATAAATCAATTTTATTTCTCAAACTGGAAGAAGCACAATAGAACCATCGATCATCTGGAGTCTTTATGAAACTTTTTCGTATCCTCGATCCTTTCACCTTAACCCTGATCACGGTGGTGTTGCTGGCCTCTTTCTTTCCGGCCAGAGGCGATTTCGTCCCCTTCTTTGAAAATCTGACCACCGCAGCGATTGCCCTGCTGTTCTTTATGCACGGCGCGAAGTTGTCGCGTGAGGCGATTATTGCTGGCGGTGGTCACTGGCGACTGCATTTGTGGGTAATGTGCAGCACCTTCGTGCTGTTTCCGATTCTGGGTGTACTGTTTGCCTGGTGGAAACCGGTAAATGTCGACCCGATGCTCTACTCCGGTTTTCTCTACTTGTGCATTCTCCCGGCTACCGTGCAGTCTGCAATCGCCTTCACGTCAATGGCGGGCGGTAACGTCGCGGCGGCGGTTTGTTCTGCGTCAGCATCCAGCCTGCTGGGGATTTTCCTTTCACCATTGCTGGTTGGTCTGGTGATGAATGTTCACGGTGCAGGGGGCAGCCTTGAGCAGGTCGGTAAAATTATGCTGCAACTGCTGCTGCCGTTTGTGTTGGGGCATCTTTCCCGGCCGTGGATTGGTGACTGGGTGTCGCGCAATAAAAAATGGATTGCGAAAACTGACCAGACGTCCATTCTGTTGGTGGTTTATACAGCGTTCAGCGAAGCCGTCGTTAATGGTATCTGGCATAAAGTTGGCTGGGGATCATTGCTGTTTATCGTGGTGGTCAGCTGCGTTCTTCTGGCTATCGTGATTGTAGTTAACGTCTTTATGGCACGCCGACTGGGCTTCAATAAGGCAGATGAAATTACTATCGTCTTTTGTGGTTCGAAAAAGAGTCTGGCAAATGGCATCCCGATGGCAAACATTCTGTTCCCCACATCGGTGATCGGTATGATGGTGCTGCCCCTGATGATTTTCCATCAGATCCAATTGATGGTCTGTGCGGTGCTGGCGCGTCGATACAAACGCCAGACCGAACAGTTACAGGCGCAGCAGGAAAGCAACACCGATAAAGCTTAAAGCGGACGCTTCAGGGGCTGGACCAGTTGCGTCAGCCCCTCGGTTTTAATCAGCAGCGTGATTTGCATTAGCTCACCGAGCTTCCCTGCCGGGAACTCATCTTTGCGGGCAAACCACAGCAGATACTCCTCCGGCAGGTCGATTAAGCGACGCCCTTTGTATTTTCCAAACGGCATTATCGTATTGGCTATTTCAATCAGCTGCTCTTTTTCCATCTCAGCTACCCAGCAAACGCAGCATTTCCGCTTCGTCGATGACTTCAATGCCCAGTTCCTGCGCCTTCGCCAGTTTAGATCCTGCAGCTTCACCCGCTATCACCAGATCGGTTTTCTTCGACACGCTGCCCGCGACTTTCGCGCCCAGTTCGACCAGTCGAGCTTTAGCGTCATCACGTGACATCTGACTTAAGCTGCCCGTAAGCACCACGGTTTTACCAGCAAACGGGCTGTCAATCTCTTCCGCGTTGATAACGATCGGCGCAGGCCAGTGGACACCTTCCGCCAACAGCTCGCTGATAACATTGCGGTTGCTTTCTTCGGCAAAGAAGTTGTGAACGTGGGATGCAACGACAATGCCAACATCAGGCACCTTTTGCAGCTCTTCAATCGAAGCGGCTTCCAGCGCTTCCAGCGTGCCGAAATATGCCGCCAGACCTGCTGCGGTGGCCTCGCCGACTTCACGGATGCCAAGTGCATAGAGGAAGCGAGCAAAGGTGGTTTCTTTCGCTTTTTCTAGCGCGTTAACCACGTTTTGTGCCGATTTTGGCCCCATACGCTCCAGTCCGGTCAGTTTGCCTGCGGTGAGTTTGAACAGATCTGCCGGAGTATGGACATATTCTTTTTCAACCAGCTGATCGATGATTTTGTCGCCCATTCCGTCAACATCCATCGCACGGCGGGAAACAAAGTGTTTCAGCGACTCTTTACGCTGCGCACCGCAAATCAGGCCACCGGTACAGCGGGCAACCGCTTCACCTTCCACACGCTCAACGTCAGAACCACATACCGGACAATGCGTTGGGAATACAACCTCACGGGTATCTTCCGGGCGTTCAGAAAGCACGACGTTAACCACCTGCGGGATCACGTCGCCAGCGCGGCGAATCACCACTTTATCGCCAATGCGTAAACCAAGACGTTCGATTTCATCCGCATTGTGTAAGGTTGCGTTACTCACCAGCACGCCAGCAACATGGACAGGTTCCAGACGCGCAACAGGCGTAATCGCGCCAGTACGCCCAACCTGAAACTCGACGTCACGCACAAAGGTCATCTGCTCCTGCGCCGGGAATTTAAACGCTACCGCCCAGCGCGGGGCACGCGCGACAAAGCCAAGCTGCTCCTGCTGTTCCAGTGAGTTGACCTTAATCACCACGCCGTCGATATCAAAGCCCAGCGTCGGGCGGTCTTCTTCCACTTTGTGATAGAACGCCAGCACTTCTTCCGCCGATTCACAAAGCGTTACCCGATCGCTGACCGGCAACCCCCACTTTTTAAATTGCAGTAAACGGCCAAGATGAGTATCCGGCAGCTCGCCACCTTCCAGAACACCAACGCCATAGCAGAAAAAAGTGAGCGGTCGCTTCGCTGTAATACGCGGATCAAGCTGACGCAGTGAACCAGCTGCCGCATTACGTGGGTTAGCAAAAACTTTCCCGCCCGTGCGTCGCGCATCTTCGTTAATCTTTTCGAACCCCGCCTGCGGCAGGAACACTTCACCACGCACTTCCAGACGCGCCGGGATATTCTCTCCGTGCAGCTTCAGCGGAATGGCGCGAATAGTACGCACATTAGACGTGATATCTTCCCCGGTGGTGCCATCGCCACGGGTCGCGGCACTGACTAAAACGCCATTTTCATACAGAATACTGACGGCAAGGCCATCCAGCTTCAGCTCACAGCACCAGGTGACTTTCTCGTTGTTTTTCAGACGGTCCTGCACACGTTTGTTGAAAGCAAGAAAGCTTTCTTCATCAAAAACGTTATCCAGTGACAGCATTGGTACTTCATGGCGTATCTGGCTGAAAGCCGCCAGCGGCGCAGCGCCTACACGTTGAGTAGGCGAATCAGGCGTAATCAGTTCTGGATGTTTGGTTTCCAGCTCGCGCAGTTCGCGCATCAGCCTGTCGTATTCAGCGTCGGGAATTTCCGGCGCATCCATCACATGATAAAGATATTCATGATGGCGAAGCGTCGTTCGCAGTTCTGTCAGTTGTTGTTCGATTGATTCCATATCGCACCATCAATGCTAAAAACCCCCGACAAGCGGGGGTTCGAAGAGGAGTTAATTTGCCTTAAGTGTATCAGGCGTTGGCGTCTTTGACTTCGCGGATGATGTCCTGGTACTCGCGCAATTTCTGCGGAGTCATCATACGGCGCTGATCGTCAAGCACGACACCGCCCACTTCATCGGCAATATGCTGCGCAGATTGCAGCATCAGCTTGAAGTTCTGCAGCTCGTCACCGTAAGACGGTACCTGCATAAAGATAGTGACACCCGGAGTAGTGAAATCCTTCATTTCAGGATCAAAGGTTCCCGGTTTCACCATATTCGCCAGGCTGAATAACGCCGGGCCGCTGCCATCCGGGCTAAGATGACGATGGTAAATATTCATATCGCCAAAAATGAAGCCCGCTTGTTGAATGCTGTTAAGAAGCAGTTCACCGTTTAGCTCGCTACCGTGATGCGCCGCGACGTTCATGATAATCACCGCTTCTTTGCGCTTCGGTTTATCCATAACTGGAGCAGGTTCCGCTACAGGCTCAGGCTGTGGTGCCGCTACGGGTTCTGCAGGCTGGAAAGCCTGTTGTGCCGGTTGCGGTGCTGAATGCACAGGCTGCGGCGCTGGCGCGACCTGTGGCGAAACTGGCTGCTGCAACGGCTGTTCAGGCTGCGGCTGATAGGCAGGCTGCTGCACCGGCTGCGCTGGATGCGGAGCATGTTGCGGCGGTACCTGCGCTTCAGGCGGCTGCTGGACCGGTTGACGCGGCTGCGCAGACGCATAAGGCGGTTGGTACTGGTGTTGCGGCGACGGACGAGCAGCCTCATGCTCCTGAGCGTTAGCCGGGGCATGATTCACGCGGTGAACACGAACCTCACCAACGCCCTCATCATCTTCGACATCCTCGTCATAAGAATCGTCGTCACGTTTTGACTTCATTCGTTTTAATGGCCGATCGCGGAACATAGAAGATCGTTCTTTACGGCTGGTCCAGAAACCATGTACCAGTAAAGCGATTATGGCGATCGCGCCAACAATGATTAATATCAGACGCAAATCCTGCATCATTATATTCTCTGTTGTTCTAACACCTTGCCACCACGGCAAACATTTACTCACTAAGAGTATTTGCCGATTACCTCAAGTGCAAGTGCACTATTAACTTTCACAGCACAAAGATAGATGAAATCGTGCTTTTTGCTGTTTTTTCGAACATATCCTAACTGTCCATTGCGCAATTACCCGGTAAAATACGCAGAATTTTCCTGGGATTGGTCAAAAGGAGCTCATCCTGATTATGGTTTCATCATTCACATCTGCCCCACGCAGCGGTTTTTACTATTTTGCGCAAGGCTGGAAGCTCGTCTCGCAACCTGGGATTCGGCGTTTCGTTATTTTACCGCTGCTGGTCAATATTTTGTTGATGGGGGGCGCATTGTGGTGGCTCTTTACACAGCTCGATGTCTGGATCCCGACTCTCATGAGTTACGTTCCGGACTGGCTACAATGGCTGAGTTATCTGTTGTGGCCTCTGGCTGTCATCTCTGTGCTGTTAGTGTTTGGCTATTTCTTCTCCACGATTGCTAACTGGATTGCCGCTCCGTTTAACGGTTTATTGGCTGAACAACTGGAAGCACGATTGACTGGCGCTACACCGCCAGATACCGGGATTTTCGGTATCATGAAAGATGTGCCGCGAATCATGAAACGCGAATGGCAAAAATTTGCCTGGTATCTGCCGCGCGCAATTGTATTGCTAATTCTTTACTTAATCCCTGGTATTGGGCAAACCGTCGCGCCGGTACTGTGGTTCCTGTTTAGCGCCTGGATGTTAGCCATCCAGTATTGCGATTACCCCTTCGATAACCACAAAGTGCCGTTTAAAGAGATGCGCACCGCCCTGCGCACACGCAAAATCACCAATATGCAGTTTGGTGCTTTAACCAGCCTGTTTACGATGATCCCGCTGCTTAATCTGTTCATCATGCCCGTTGCCGTTTGTGGCGCGACGGCGATGTGGGTCGATTGCTATCGCGATAAACACGCGATGTGGCGGTAACAATCTACCGGTTATTTTGTAAACCGTTTGTGTGAAACAGGGGTGGCTTATGCCGCCCCTTATTCCATCTTGCATGTCATTATTTCCCTTCTGTATATAGATATGCTAAATCCTTACTTCCGCATATTCTCTGAGCGGGTATGCTACCTGTTGTATCCCAATTTCATACAGTTAAGGACAGGCCATGAGTAAGATTTTTGAAGATAACTCGCTGACTATCGGTCACACGCCGCTGGTTCGCCTGAATCGCATCGGTAACGGACGCATTCTGGCGAAGGTGGAATCTCGTAACCCCAGCTTCAGCGTTAAGTGCCGTATCGGTGCCAACATGATTTGGGATGCCGAAAAGCGCGGCGTGCTGAAACCAGGCGTTGAACTGGTTGAACCAACCAGCGGTAATACCGGGATTGCACTGGCCTATGTAGCTGCCGCTCGCGGTTACAAACTCACCCTGACCATGCCAGAAACCATGAGTATTGAACGCCGCAAGCTGCTGAAAGCGTTAGGTGCAAACCTGGTGCTGACGGAAGGTGCTAAAGGCATGAAAGGCGCAATCCAAAAAGCAGAAGAAATTGTCGCCAGCAATCCAGAGAAATACCTGCTGCTGCAACAATTCAGCAATCCGGCAAACCCTGAAATTCACGAAAAAACCACCGGTCCGGAGATCTGGGAAGATACCGACGGTCAGGTTGATGTATTTATTGCTGGCGTTGGGACTGGCGGTACGCTTACTGGCGTCAGCCGCTACATTAAAGGCACCAAAGGCAAGACCGATCTTATCTCTGTCGCCGTTGAGCCAACCGATTCTCCAGTTATCGCCCAGGCACTGGCTGGTGAAGAGATTAAACCTGGCCCGCATAAAATTCAGGGTATTGGCGCTGGTTTTATCCCAGCTAACCTCGATCTCAAGCTGGTCGATAAAGTCATTGGCATCACCAATGAAGAAGCGATTTCTACCGCGCGTCGTCTGATGGAAGAAGAAGGTATTCTTGCAGGTATCTCTTCTGGAGCAGCTGTTGCTGCGGCGTTGAAACTACAAGAAGATGAAAGCTTTACCAACAAGAATATTGTGGTTATTCTACCGTCATCGGGTGAGCGTTATTTAAGCACCGCATTGTTTGCCGATCTCTTCACTGAGAAAGAACTGCAACAGTAATGCCAGCTTGTTAAAAATGCGTAAAAAAGCACCTTTTTAGGTGCTTTTTTGTGGCCTGCTTCAAACTTTCGCCCCTCCTGGCATTGATTCAGCCTGTCGGAACTGGTATTTAACCAGACTAATTATTTTGATGCGCGAAATTAATCGTTACAGGAAAAGCCAAAGCTGAATCGATTTTATGATTTGGTTCAATTCTTCCTTTAGCGGCATAATGTTTAATGACGTACGAAACGTCAGCGGTCAACACCCGCCAGCAATGGACTGTATTGCGCTCTTCGTGCGTCGCGTCTGTTAAAAACTGGCGCTAACAATACAGGCTAAAGTCGAACCGCCAGGCTAGACTTTAGTTCCACAACACTAAACCTATAAGTTGGGGAAATACAATGTTCCAGCAAGAAGTTACCATTACCGCTCCGAACGGTCTGCACACCCGCCCTGCTGCCCAGTTTGTAAAAGAAGCTAAGGGCTTCACTTCTGAAATTACTGTGACTTCCAACGGCAAAAGCGCCAGCGCGAAAAGCCTGTTTAAACTGCAGACTCTGGGCCTGACTCAAGGTACCGTTGTGACTATCTCCGCAGAAGGCGAAGACGAGCAGAAAGCGGTTGAACATCTGGTTAAACTGATGGCGGAACTCGAGTAATTTCCCGGGTTCTTTTAAAAATCAGTCACAAGTAAGGTAGGGTTATGATTTCAGGCATTTTAGCATCCCCGGGTATCGCTTTCGGTAAAGCTCTGCTTCTGAAAGAAGACGAAATTGTCATTGACCGGAAAAAAATTTCTGCCGACCAGGTTGATCAGGAAGTTGAACGTTTTCTGAGCGGTCGTGCCAAGGCATCAGCCCAGCTGGAAACGATCAAAACGAAAGCTGGTGAAACGTTCGGTGAAGAAAAAGAAGCCATCTTTGAAGGGCATATTATGCTGCTCGAAGATGAGGAGCTGGAGCAGGAAATCATAGCCCTGATTAAAGATAAGCACATGACAGCTGACGCAGCTGCTCATGAAGTTATCGAAGGTCAGGCTTCTGCCCTGGAAGAGCTGGATGATGAATACCTGAAAGAACGTGCGGCTGACGTACGTGATATCGGTAAGCGCCTGCTGCGCAACATCCTGGGCCTGAAGATTATCGACCTGAGCGCCATTCAGGATGAAGTCATTCTGGTTGCCGCTGACCTGACGCCGTCCGAAACCGCACAGCTGAACCTGAAGAAGGTGCTGGGTTTCATCACCGACGCGGGTGGCCGTACTTCCCACACCTCTATCATGGCGCGTTCTCTGGAACTGCCTGCTATCGTGGGTACCGGTAGCGTCACCTCTCAGGTGAAAAATGACGACTATCTGATTCTGGATGCCGTAAATAATCAGGTTTACGTCAATCCAACCAACGAAGTTATTGATAAAATGCGCGCTGTTCAGGAGCAAGTGGCTTCTGAAAAAGCAGAGCTTGCTAAACTGAAAGATCTGCCAGCTATTACGCTGGACGGTCACCAGGTAGAAGTGTGCGCTAACATTGGTACGGTTCGTGACGTTGAAGGTGCAGAGCGTAACGGCGCTGAAGGCGTTGGTCTGTATCGTACTGAGTTCCTGTTCATGGACCGCGACGCGCTGCCCACTGAAGAAGAACAGTTTGCTGCTTACAAAGCAGTGGCTGAAGCGTGTGGCTCGCAGGCGGTTATCGTTCGTACCATGGACATCGGCGGCGACAAAGAGCTGCCATACATGAACTTCCCGAAAGAAGAGAACCCGTTCCTCGGCTGGCGCGCTATCCGTATCGCGATGGATCGTAAAGAGATCCTGCGCGATCAGCTCCGCGCTATCCTGCGTGCCTCGGCTTTCGGTAAATTGCGCATTATGTTCCCGATGATCATCTCTGTTGAAGAAGTGCGTGCACTGCGCAAAGAGATCGAAATCTACAAACAGGAACTGCGCGACGAAGGTAAAGCGTTTGACGAGTCAATTGAAATCGGCGTAATGGTGGAAACACCGGCTGCCGCAACAATTGCACGTCATTTAGCCAAAGAAGTTGATTTCTTTAGTATCGGCACCAATGATTTAACGCAGTACACTCTGGCAGTTGACCGTGGTAATGATATGATTTCACACCTTTACCAACCAATGTCACCGTCCGTGCTGAACTTGATCAAGCAAGTTATTGATGCTTCTCATGCTGAAGGCAAATGGACTGGCATGTGTGGTGAGCTTGCTGGCGATGAACGTGCTACACTTCTGTTGCTGGGGATGGGTCTGGACGAATTCTCTATGAGCGCCATTTCTATCCCGCGCATTAAGAAGATTATCCGTAACACGAACTTCGAAGATGCGAAGGTGTTAGCAGAGCAGGCTCTTGCTCAACCGACAACGGACGAGTTAATGACGCTGGTTAACAAGTTCATTGAAGAAAAAACAATCTGCTAATCCACGAGATGCGGCCCAATTTACTGCTTAGGAGAAGATCATGGGTTTGTTCGATAAACTGAAATCTCTGGTTTCCGACGACAAGAAGGATACCGGAACTATTGAGATCATTGCTCCGCTCTCTGGCGAGATCGTCAATATCGAAGACGTGCCGGATGTCGTTTTTGCGGAAAAAATCGTTGGTGATGGTATTGCTATCAAACCAACGGGTAACAAAATGGTCGCGCCTGTAGACGGTACCATTGGTAAAATCTTTGAAACCAATCACGCGTTCTCTATCGAATCTGATAGCGGCGTTGAACTGTTCGTCCACTTCGGTATCGACACCGTTGAACTGAAAGGCGAAGGCTTCAAGCGTATTGCTGAAGAAGGTCAGCGCGTGAAAGTTGGCGATACTGTCATTGAATTTGATCTGCCGCTACTGGAAGAGAAAGCCAAGTCTACCCTGACTCCGGTTGTTATCTCCAACATGGACGAAATCAAAGAACTGATCAAACTGTCCGGTAGCGTAACCGTGGGTGAAACCCCGGTTATCCGCATCAAGAAGTAATTCTTGCCGCAGTGAAAAATGGCGCCCATCGGCGCCATTTTTTATGCTTCCGCCAGCGGCGGCAAAATCAATTCATCGCTCTCATGCTGCTGGGTGTAGCGCATCACTTCCAGTACGCGCAACCCCGCACGGTGCACCGCATCGTTTAACGCCTTCCCTTTCAGCAAACCACTGATAAGCTGAGCACAAAACAGGTCGCCAGTCCCTTTCAGGTCGGTTTTTACCCGTGAATGGGAAATGACATTCACGCTGTCGGCACTGACCACCACCACCTGCATCTCCTGATTTTCTTCATTACCGGAGGCGCTGGTAATCACCACCCATTTTAATGTGTCTGAAAGCAGACTTTTTGCGGCAGCAATGGCACTGTCGAGATCGCGGCAATTTTTACCGGTCAGGATTTCCAGCTCAAAGATATTGGGGGTAATTCCCTGCGCCAGCGGCAGTAAATATTGTCGATACGCCTCGGGAAGGTCAGGTTTGACATAAATTCCGCTATCAATATCGCCAATCACCGGATCGACCATGATCAATAGGTCAGGATGGTCTTTGCGTAGCGCAGTCAGCCACTCGGCAAGGATTTTGATTTGCGATGCCGTTCCCATATAGCCCGTGGTTACAGCGCGCAGCTGGCGCAGCGCATCACGCTCCTGAAGCGCACGCAAATAACCGCTAAACCATTCATCCGGAATCGCACCACCGTAGAAAGTGTCATAATGCGGCGTATTGCTCAGCAATACCGTCGGCACGGCAAAAACATTCAGACCGTTCTGTTTGATAGCAGGCACGGCAATGCTGTTGCCCACGCTGCCGTAAACCACCTGCGACTGCACGGCGACGATATCCGCCTGCAGCGCCCTGCTCTTATCGTTAAACAACAACAAACTACTCATTTAATTTTTTCTCCTTGCCGATGATCCTCATCGTATTCCAACCGAAACTTTACCTGATTCTGGCAGTCAAATCGGCTATCACAAAACAAGGATAAGGTAATTCAATGAAGAAAATCATTTGTCTGGTCATTACACTACTAATGACACTCCCCGCTTACGCGAAGTTAACTGCCCATGAAGAAGCCCGCATCAACGCCATGCTGGAGGGATTAGCACAGAAAAAGGATTTGATATTTGTGCGCAACGGTGATGAACATACCTGCGATGAAGCGGTTTCTCATCTGCGTCTGAAGCTGGGCAATACCCGTAACCGCATTGACACTGCCGAGCAGTTTATTGATAAGGTTGCTTCGTCGTCATCGATTACCGGGAAGCCGTATATTGTGAAGATCCCCGGTAAGAGCGATGAGAACGCACAGCCTTTTTTACATGCGCTAATTGCGCAGACGGATAAAACGGTGCCTGCGCAATAATCTTAAATCCCCGCCCCCTGGCTAAAATGCTCTTCCCCAAACACCCCGGTGGAAAGGTAGCGATCGCCACGATCGCAGATGATCGCTACCACCACCGCACCAGGGTTAGCTTTTGCCACCCGCAGTGCTCCGGCAACCGCGCCGCCGGAGCTGACGCCACAGAATATTCCTTCCCGCACTGCCAGTTCGCGCATGGTGTTTTCTGCATCGCGCTGATGAATATCCAGCACCTCATCCACCAGAGAAGCGTTGAAAATCCCCGGCAGATATTCCGCAGGCCAGCGGCGAATGCCGGGAATACTGCTGCCTTCTTCCGGTTGCAGGCCAACAATGGTCACCGGTTTGGATTGTTCGCGCATAAAGCGTGAAACGCCGGTGATAGTGCCGGTCGTCCCCATACTGGAGACAAAATGAGTGATGCGCCCGCCGGTTTGCTGCCAGATTTCCGGCCCGGTGGTGGTGTAATGCGCATAAGGGTTATCGGGATTATTGAACTGATCGAGCAGCTTTCCTTCGCCACGATTCGCCATCTCCAGCGCCAGATCGCGCGCACCTTCCATGCCCTGCTCTTTGGTGACAAGAATCAGTTCCGCACCATAAGCACGCATCGCCGCACGGCGTTCCTGGCTCATGTTGTCGGGCATCAGCAATTTCATGCGATAGCCTTTCAGCGCGGCAATCATTGCCAGCGCAATGCCGGTGTTACCACTGGTGGCTTCGATTAAGACATCACCCGGTTTAATTTCCCCGCGCTTTTCCGCCTCGACGATCATCGAAAGTGCCGCACGATCTTTCACCGAACCTGCCGGGTTATTGCCTTCCAGTTTTAACCACACTTCACTGCCGTTATCCGGCCCCATTCGCTGCAACTTCACCAGAGGCGTATTGCCTATTGTTTGTTCTAATGTACTCACGATCTCTATCCATACGTGGTGTTGCCTGATGCGACGCTTGCGCGTCTTATCAGGTCTACAGGTTACAAACCTTGCCATTAAAAAGCCCGGATCGCGGGAAGCGCCTCCGGGCGTTTAACATTCACTCAACCTATCAGGCGCTTTGTGCGAGAGCAAGTTCCTCATCGCGGGTTTCGATACGCTCGTCGCCGTTATACAGCCGCGCATGTTGCAGACCAACGAATAAACGCTCGCCACGCTGCGGGGCATCGTCGCCATGCATCACGACCGTCAGCGGTTCGTTGTACCACCCCAGCGGCTGCACCACTAATTGGGTGTAGTGACCTTTCGGGCTGGCTTCCAGTACCTGTACCGGCAGCGGCGAATCGAGACTGGTACGGCGGCTGATATCCACTTCCCACGGGCGCAGGAAGAGATCCACCGGCCCCTGATAAGCAGGTGTGTAGCCCAGCGGCCAGCGATGTGCGCCAACATGGAACTGCCCGCCGCGAATGGTTCCCTGCAGGCGGTTCACTTCGCCCATAAATTCGAGTACAAAACGGGTCGCTGGTTCGCGCCATACCTGATTCGGCGCATCAGCCTGTTCAATATTCCCCTGACTCATCACCACTACACGATCGGCTACTTCGGTCGCCTCTTCCTGGTCGTGGGTCACAAACACGCTGGTGAATTTCAGCTCTTCATGCAGTTGACGCAGCCAGCGACGCAGCTCTTTACGCACCTGCGCATCCAGCGCGCCAAACGGTTCATCAAGCAGCAGAATTTGCGGTTCTACAGCCAGCGCGCGCGCCAGCGCCACACGCTGTTTCTGGCCGCCGGAAAGCTGCGCCGGATAACGATCCGCCAGATGCGCAAGCTGGACCATTTCCAGCAATTTTGTCACTTTCGCTTTGATGGCTGCGGCATTCGGGCGCTCGCGACGCGGCAGCACCGTCAGGCCAAAAGCGATATTGTCGAATACCGTCATATGGCGGAACAGCGCGTAATGCTGGAACACGAAACCGACCTTGCGATCGCGCGCGTGCAGGCGGCTGACGTCGGTGCCGTGGAAGCGAATATGCCCGCTGGTTTGATGCTCCAGCCCGGCGATAATGCGCAGCAGCGTGGTTTTCCCGGAACCGGACGGCCCCAGCAACGCGACCATCTGACCTGAAGGAATATCCAGTGAGATATCGTTCAGCACCTGGGTGCGACCAAACGACTTCTTAATATTGGCAATCTCAATGCTCATGATGTTCCTCCTGCTGTGCGCGTTTTTCCTGATTCTCCAGGCGCCACTGCAACATACTTTTTAAAAACAGGGTGATAATCGCCATCAGCGTTAACAGTGCCGCAGCGGTAAAGGAGCCGACGGTGTTGTAGTCCTGCTCCAGCAATTCAATCTGTAACGGCAGCGAAAGTGTTTCGCCGCGAATCGAGCCGGAAACCACCGACACTGCGCCAAACTCGCCAATCGCGCGGGCGTTGGTCAGTACCACGCCATAAAGCAGCGCCCAGCGAATATTCGGCAATGTGACGCGACGGAACATCTGCCAGCCAGACGCGCCAAGCAAAATCGCCGCTTCATCCTCCTGGCTGCCCTGGCTTAACATCACCGGCACCAGCTCGCGCACCACAAACGGACACGTCACAAAGATGGTGACCAGCACCATTCCGGGCCAGGAGAACATAATTTGCAGATTATGTTCATCCAGCCAGCCGCCCAGCGGGCCGTTAGAGCCGTAGAACAGCAGATACACCAGACCGGCAACCACCGGCGATACGGCAAACGGAATGTCCAGTAGCGTCAGCAGTAACTGGCGTCCAGGGAAGTTAAAGCGCGTCACCAGCCAGGCCAGCAGAATGCCGAACACCAGGTTTACCGGTACGGCAATCAGCGCGATCATCACCGTCAGCCAGATGGCGTGCAGCATGTCCGGATCGGCCAGATTCTGTAAAACCGGCATCAGCCCCTTGCTGAATGCCTGCACGAAGATGTAAATCATCGGCACCAGCAGGATGAACGCCGAAACCAGCATCCCGATGCCAATCAGAAACCATTTGCCCCAGTTAATCGGGCGCGCGTCATAACGCTTCAATTGGGTAACTTCCGCCATTAATGACCTACCACACGCCGACCAAAGCGACTTTGCAGAGTGTTAATTGAGAACAGCAGTATCAGGGATGCCGCGAGGATCACCGAAGCAATCGCGCTCGCCGCCGGGTAATCAAACTCCTGCAAGCGCACAAAAATCATCAGCGACGTCACTTCCGTCTTCCACGCGATATTTCCGGCGATAAAAATCACCGCGCCAAATTCACCAAGACTACGGGTAAACGACAGCGCCACGCCCGCCACCAGCGCCGGAGAAAGCTCCGGCAGCACCACTTTGCAGAAACTCTGCCAGCGCGTTGCACCAAGCGTTTCCGCCGCTTCTTCATATTCCGGGCCTAACTCTTCCAGCACCGGCTGCACGGTACGCACCACAAACGGAATGCTGGTAAAGGCCATCGCCACCGCAATCCCCAGCCATGTATAGGTGACTTTGATATCAAACTTCGCCAGCCATTCACCGTAAAAACCGTTTACGGAAAAGAGCGAGGCCAGCGTTAAACCGGCGACAGCCGTTGGCAGCGCAAAGGGTAAATCCATCAGCGCATCAAGCAGCGTGCGGCCTGGGAAGCGATAGCGGGTTAGGATCCACGCCATCAGCAGACCGAAAACGCCGTTAAAAATCGATGCCACAAACGCCGACAGCAGCGTTACTTTGTAGGCCGCGACCACCTGCGGGTTGGTGATCACCTCCCAGTACTGCGCCCAGCTCATCTGGGCCAGTTGCATCACCAGCGCGGAGAGCGGCAGCAGCAAAATCAGGCACACAAACAGCAGACTGGTGCCGAGGCTTAAGGTAAAGCCCGGCAGCACGCGTCTGGAGGAGACAGCAAACATCAGTTACGCCCCGCCGCTAACAGCTTGTCTAACTCGCCGCCGCTGGTGAAGTGGGTTTTCATCACTTCCGGCCAGGAGCCAAATTTGTCTTCCACGCGGAACAGCTCGGTCTGCGGGAATTTGTCTTTCAGTTTGTCCATCACCTCCGGGTTATTCACGCGGTAGTAATAGTCGGTGATGATGGTTTGCGCCTGCGGGCTATAGAGCCAGTTCAGATAGGCTTTGGCGGCTTTTTCCGTACCGTTGGCCTGCACGTTTTTATCAACCCACGCCACCGGGAATTCCGCCAGAATGTTGGTTTTCGGAATCACCACTTCAAAGCCCTGCGCTTCATACTGTTTACGGATGTTGTTCACTTCCGATTCGAAGCTAATCAGCACATCGCCCAGGCCACGCTCGGCAAAAGTGGTGGTTGCGCCACGACCGCCGGTATCGAACACTTCAACGTTTTTCAGGAACTGGGTCATAAACTGTTCGGTTTTGGCTTTATCGCCACCGTCAGCTTTATCCGCTGCGCCCCATGCCGCCAGATAGGTATAACGCGCGTTACCCGACGTTTTCGGGTTCGGGAAAATCAGCTTCACGTCGGAGCGCACCAGGTCGTTCCAATCGTGGATATTCTTCGGGTTACCCTTACGCACCAGGAAGCCCATGGTGGAGTAGAACGGCGAGCTATTATTCGGCAGGCGCGACTGCCAGTCGGCCGGGATCAGCTTGCCTTTATCGTGCAGGATTTGTACGTCGGTCACCTGGTTATAAGTGACAACGTCGGCTTTTAAGCCCTGTAAAATCGCCAGCGCCTGTTTTGATGACCCGGCATGAGATTGTTTTATCGTCAGTTTGTCGCCGCCGTTATCTTTTGCCCATTGTTGCTCAAACGGCGGATTCAGGGCGGCAAACAGCTCGCGGGAGACGTCATAAGAACTGTTCAGCAGTTCCGTTGCCTGTACATGGCCCGCCAGCAGCAGAGAAGCGACCAGCGCGAGTGAGTTCTTTTTCAGTAAGTTAACGGCCATTGCGCACCCTTATAAATTTAATGACTTTCTAATAGCCATCATATTTATAACGGACGTGAAAGGAGTAACGGTTTTATATACCGTTTGGTGATTTGGAAGTTGAAAAGGGAATAAGAACCGGGTTTAAAACGAAATCCTCCCCACAAATGCAGGGAGGAAACAGAGGTGAATCAGATACCGACGCTAACCGTCTCCGGCAGTGTGCTGCCGCCATCAATCACATTCTGTGTACCGGTTAAATAGCTGGATTCATCCGATGCGAGGAAGGCCGCCAGTTCGCCGACTTCCAGCGGATCGGCGAGGCGACGCATCGGGATTGCTTTCGCCATTTCAGTCAGCACCGACTCTGGATCTTCCGGGTTCGACTGGCGGGCAATGCTTTCCGCCATTGGTGTGCGCACGTATCCCGGGCAAATGGCGTTAACGCGAATACCAGACTGCGCGTACTCCACCGCCAGCGATTTTGTCAGGCCAACAATCGCCGCTTTCGTTAAGGCGTACGCCGTTTCGCCAGGATCGGCCACCATATCACCAGTGACTGAAGACATCATCACAATGCGACCATCTTTGCGCGCAATCATCTCCGGCAGCACCGCCTTCGTGACGTTCCATACGCCTTTAATATTGATATCAATATGGAAATCGCGATCGTCATCGCTCATATCGAGGAAACTGCCCAGACGACAAACGCCTGCGTTATTCACCAGGATATCAATGCGCCCTTCTTTTTCCTTCGCGCGTTTGATAGCTGCGGCTACCGACGCCGGGTCACGCACATCGGCGACAACCGCCGTACAGCGATGACCACGACCACACAGTTCGTCCGCCAGCTTTTCGATCTCAGGGGAGATATCCAGCAAGATTAGGTTTGCGCCATGACGCGCAAAAGTTCTGGCAATTCCTTCGCCAATTCCCTGCAATGCGCCCGTAATCAGTGCTGTCTTGCCCGTGAGTTTACCCATTTTAATGCTCTCCTTGTTAATACAGAGCGTTACACTCCATTCCCTCTGAAAATACAGGATAAACAAAATATTGCTGCGGATCAGCTCACTAATTCAGGAAAATCTCAATCCAGTCGCTGCTTTATGCATCATTTCAGGCGTTGTGTTAGCTCACTGCTGCGCTGAATCATTTTCAATGACTCCACATCATTGAGTTGCACAAGACCAACAAACAGTAAATCGGTAACAGAATTTTGCGCCGTGCGGGTAGACATCGACGAGCTACGCCATTCGGTTTCACCGGAAACGGTATCGAGCGTGAAATGCGCCAGCCGCCGCAGCGGAGAATCAGCCAGAGAAGTAATGGCAATCACCGTTGCCCCCTGCTTTCGTGCCGCTTCTGCGCATAAGACAATCTCTTTTTTACTGCCGCTGTAAGAGATAGCGATTTGTACATCGCCTTTTTTCAACGCCTGGGAAACGGTGGCTTGTACGTGCGTGTCGGCTTCGCAGGCCACGCGATAGCCAATTTTCATCAGTTTGAACGACAGATCGCGCCCCACCAGCGCCGATCCGCCCAGGCCCGTTATCTGGATAAACGGTGCTTTACTGATGACCTCAATGATTTTTTGCAGCCGCGCGTAGTCGAACAACGCACAGGTTTGCTCCAGCGCCAGCTCTTTTTCGCGATTCAATTTGCGGGCAATCACTTCCAGCGAATCATCACTGGTAATCGAACTGTGCAGGTGCAGCGCCGTGGCATTCGTTTTCTCCCGGCTGGCACTGTATTCGCCTATTAACGCCATACGCAATTCAGTAAATCCTTGCGCGCCGAGTTTTTGGGCAAATTTCACTATGCTCGACTGGCTAATGCCGAGCTGTTTCGCCATCTGCCGTGAAGAAACGGATTGCAGCTCACTCACGTTGGCCTGCAGAAAGTCAGCGATTTTTTGCTCGTTTTCGGTGAATTCACTCCCCGCATTGCTTATTTTCGTCAGGTACAACATCTTCCACTCTCCTGGGCTGGCAGCATAAATTCCGCTTAAGTTCTTATGACGCTCTTCACACTCTGCGAGTGTAGACTCAATGATTCCTTTAAGTCTGTCAATTCGGGATATATGATTCCATACATCTGCAATTATTTGATCGTAAATAGTAAGGTCACCACCGATGCAACTAGAAAAGATGATTACTGAAGGCTCGAACACCGCCTCGGCTGAAATTGACCGCGTATCGACGCTGGAAATGTGCCGGATTATCAACGATGAAGATAAAACCGTACCGCTTGCCGTTGAGCGCGTCCTGCCGGATATCGCCGCGGCGATCGATGTTATCCACGCCCAGGTCAGCGGCGGCGGTCGTCTGATTTATCTCGGTGCGGGAACATCCGGTCGTCTGGGGATTCTGGATGCCAGCGAATGTCCGCCCACCTACGGCGTGAAACCGGGTCTGGTGGTTGGTTTGATTGCTGGAGGCGAATATGCCATTCAGCACGCGGTGGAAGGCGCTGAAGATAGCCGGGAAGGTGGTGTTAACGATCTGAAAAATATTAATTTAACGGCACAGGATGTGGTGGTTGGCATTGCTGCCAGCGGTCGCACGCCGTATGTGATTGCCGGACTGGAATACGCACGCCAGCTCGGCTGCCGCACAGTGGGAATTTCCTGTAATCCGGGGAGTGCCGTTTCCACCACCGCCGAGTTTGCCATTACACCGATTGTAGGTGCCGAAGTGGTCACTGGTTCTTCGCGAATGAAAGCAGGCACAGCGCAGAAACTGGTGCTCAATATGCTTTCCACCGGGCTGATGATTAAATCTGGCAAAGTGTTCGGCAACCTGATGGTCGATGTGGTCGCCACCAACGAAAAACTGCATGTGCGCCAGGTCAATATCGTTAAAAACGCCACCGGATGTAATGCCGAACAAGCGGAAGCGGCGTTAATTGCCTGCGAGCGCAACTGTAAAACGGCCATTGTGATGGTGCTGAAAAATCTCGATGCCGCAGAAGCTAAAAAACGCCTGGATCAACACGGCGGCTTTATTCGTCAGGTTTTAGACAAGGAATAACCCATGGCCAAAGAGATCAGCAGTGAGCTTCTGAACACCATCCTTACCCGTGTCGGCGGACCGGGAAATATCGCCAGTTGTGGTAACTGTATGACGCGCCTGCGTCTGGGTGTACATGACAGTTCACTGGTTGATCCCAATATCAAAACGCTGGAAGGCGTGAAGGGCGTCATTTTGACCAGCGACCAGGTTCAGGTCGTTTTTGGGCCTGGTAAAGCGCATCGTGCCGCAAAAGCGATGAGCGAGCTGCTGGGCGAGGCACCGGTACAGGATGCCGCAGAAATCGCCGCCCAGAACAAACGTCAGTTAAAAGCCAAACAAACCTCCGGCGTGCAACAATTTCTCGCCAAATTCGCCACCATCTTCACGCCGCTGATCCCCGGTTTTATTGCCGCCGGTCTGCTGCTGGGGATAGCGACGTTAATTGCCACGGTGATGCACGTTCCGGCAGATGCTCAGGGCACGCTACCCGACGCGCTGAATTTTATGAAGGTGTTCAGCAAAGGTTTGTTCACTTTCCTGGTGATTCTGGTGGGCTATAACGCCGCCCAGGCATTTGGCGGCACGGGCGTCAATGGCGCAATTATTGCCGCACTCTTTTTGCTCGGTTATAACCCCGCTGCAACCACCGGTTACTACGCCGGTTTTCACGATTTCTTTGGTCTGCCCATCGATCCGCGCGGCAATATTATCGGCGTGCTGATTGCCGCGTGGGCCTGCGCCCGCATTGAAGGCATGGTGCGCCGCTTTATGCCGGACGATCTCGACATGCTGCTGACCTCGTTAATCACCCTGCTGATCACCGCTACGCTTGCGTACCTGATCATTATGCCGCTGGGTGGCTGGTTATTCGAAGGTATGTCATGGCTGTTTATGCACCTGAACAGTAATCCGTTCGGTTGTGCGGTTTTAGCCGGGCTGTTCCTGATCGCCGTGGTATTTGGCGTGCATCAGGGCTTTATTCCTGTTTACCTCGCGTTAATGGACAGCCAGGGATTCAACAGCTTATTTCCCATCCTTTCAATGGCAGGCGCGGGCCAGGTGGGCGCGGCGCTGGCACTCTACTGGCGGGCGCAACCGCACAGTGCATTACGCAGTCAGGTACGCGGGGCGATTATTCCCGGTCTGCTGGGCGTTGGTGAACCGTTGATTTACGGCGTCACCCTGCCCCGCATGAAACCGTTTATTACCGCCTGTTTAGGCGGCGCAGCGGGCGGTTTGTTTATCGGCCTGATAGCCTGGTGGGGTCTGCCGATGGGCTTAAACAGCGCCTTTGGGCCGTCTGGTCTGGTGGCGCTGCCGCTGATGACTTCCGCACAAGGCATCCTTCCGGCAATGGCGGTTTATGCTGGCGGGATTCTGGTGGCATGGGTTTGCGGGTTTATTTTCACCACGCTCTTTGGCTGCCGTAACGTCAATCTGGACTGATATCATGAAACGGACAATGCTCTATCTTTCTCTGCTGGCTGTTAGTTGTAGCGTCAGCGCCGCAAAATACCCTGTTCTGACAGAAAGTTCGCCAGAGAAAGCAGGGTTCAACGTCGAACGGCTTAACCAGATGGATCGCTGGATTAGCCAGCAAGTGGACGCCGGTTATCCCGGCGTAAACCTGCTGATCATTAAAGATAATCAGATTGTG
>NZ_SJWV01000169.1:0-8650 GCF_004352695.1 Escherichia sp. KCJ4928 | reverse complement strand
CTGGCGGCCTTAGCGCGGTGGTCCCACCTGACCCCATGCCGAACTCAGAAGTGAAACGCCGTAGCGCCGATGGTAGTGTGGGGTCTCCCCATGCGAGAGTAGGGAACTGCCAGGCATCAAATTAAGCAGTAAGCCGGTCATAAAACCGGTGGTTGTAAAAGAATTCGGTGGAGCGGTAGTTCAGTCGGTTAGAATACCTGCCTGTCACGCAGGGGGTCGCGGGTTCGAGTCCCGTCCGTTCCGCCACTTATTAAGAAGCCTCGAGTTATCGCTCGAGGTTTTTTTTCGTCTACATTTCTATTATTGCCAGAATCGCAAAAATCCTCTGCGTTTTACGCTCTTTTTCCGCAACAGTCTGAAGCCCATAATCACCTCAGTTAACGAAAATAGCATTAAAAGAGGCATATTATGGCTATCCCTGCATTTGGTTTAGGTACTTTCCGTCTGAAAGACGACGTTGTTATTTCATCTGTGAAAACGGCGCTTGAACTTGGTTATCGCGCAATTGATACCGCACAAATCTATGATAACGAAGCCGCAGTAGGTCAGGCGATTGCAGAAAGTGGCGTGCCACGTCATGAACTCTACATCACCACTAAAATCTGGATTGAAAATCTCAGCAAAGACAAATTGATCCCAAGTCTGAAAGAGAGCCTGCAAAAATTGCGTACCGATTATGTTGATCTGACGCTAATCCACTGGCCGTCACCAAACGATGAAGTCTCTGTTGAAGAGTTTATGCAGGCGCTGCTGGAAGCCAAAAAACAAGGTCTGACACGTGAGATCGGTATTTCCAACTTCACGATCCCGTTGATGGAAAAAACGATTGCTGCTGTTGGCGCTGAAAACATCGCTACTAACCAGATTGAACTCTCTCCTTATCTGCAAAACCGTAAAGTGGTTGTCTGGGCTAAACAGCACGGCATCCATATTACTTCCTATATGACGCTGGCGTATGGTAAGGCCCTGAAAGATGAGGTTATTGCTCGTATCGCAGCTAAACACAATGCGACTCCGGCACAAGTGATTCTGGCGTGGGCTATGGGGGAAGGTTACTCAGTAATTCCTTCTTCTACTAAACGTGAAAACCTGGAAAGTAATCTTAAGGCACAAAATTTACAGCTTGATGCCGAAGATAAAAAAGCGATCGCCGCACTGGATTGCAACGACCGCCTGGTTAGCCCGGAAGGTCTGGCTCCTGAATGGGATTAAGCCTCTCTGACAGCTCCTCCGGGAGCTGTTTTTACATGCTCGCTAAGGAAATCGATAAAAGCCCGGATGCGCGTACTTACCGCACGGTCGCTGTAATAGACTGCACTGAATGGCATTTCCACTGGCAACACTTTATCTGCCATTAACTCCACCAATTCTCCGCGAGCGATTTCTTTGTCGATCATGTAGTCGGACAAACACGCAATCCCGTTGCCACTCAGGCAAAGCTGTTTCAGTGTTTCCCCACTATTGGATGACAAACCGTACTTCACCTCATGTAATTGTCCATCGCTACGGGCTATCGGCCAGGTATTGAGGGAAGCGGGTTCAGTGAATCCCAGGCAAATATGTTGCTTTAAATCGTCGATCGTTTCTGGCTTCCCGTAGCGGGAAATATAATCGGGGGAGGCGATAATTTTTCGATAACTATTAAATAACGGCCTGGCACGTAAGCTGGAATCCGTTAACGTACCGGCGCGTATCGCGACATCAACTTTTCTTTCGATCAAATTAATAATCGTTTCGGAGGAGACTAGCGACAAAGTGACTTCCGGATAGCGTTCACGGAAAGGCTTAATCAACGGCATCAGAAAGTGCAGCACCACTGGAGTTGCGGCATCGATGCGCAACAGTCCACGCGGTGTATTACGCGTCTCCATAATTTCTGATTCTGCCGCTGCCATCTCCTGCAAAATTGACTGTACGCGACGAAAATAACGCTCGCCTTCTTCCGTCAGGCTAAGTTGTCGCGTGGTCCGATTAAGCAGGCTAACGCCAAGTTTCATCTCCAGCTTTTTCACTGCCCGGCTTACCGCTGAGTTTGCTTGCCCTAATTGTTCCGCTGCCCGGCTAAAGCTGCCGCTTTCGACGACCGAAACAAAAATGGCGAGTTCTTCCGACGTGGCTTTCATTTTTGCTCCTGTTGCAAAATAGAAGAGATATTTTGAATTTATTTGTCATTAAACCATCAGGATGCGTGATATGTCATCCGATTTAATGTTCTCAACAATGAGCAAAATTCTGACCGGTGTAAGCACTTGCTTACATAACAATATACAATTGCTCGTTGAAAGAGTGAGCTAAAATCCCTATAACAGTAGAACCCTCCCGAGTGCGGAAGGGTTGACGTAATAGAGGTTTCAAAGTCAAAAGTGCGAAAAAACACCTATGCCATGCGCTATATTGCCGGACAACCTGCGGAAAGGATCTTACCGCCGGGGTCTTTTGCGAGCATCGGCCAGGCATTACCACCTGGGGAACCGTTAAGTACCGAAGAGCGTATTCGGATCCTGGTGTGGAACATATACAAACAGCAACGCGCTGAATGGTTGTCGGTATTAAAGAACTACGGCAAAGATGCACATCTGGTGTTATTGCAGGAAGCGCAGACAACGCCAGAGTTAGTACAGTTTGCGACCGCTAACTATCTTGCCGCCGATCAGGTACCCGCTTTCGTACTGCCACAACATCCTTCTGGCGTAATGACCCTTTCGGCGGCACATCCAGTGTATTGCTGCCCGTTACGTGAACGAGAACCCATTTTGCGTCTGGCGAAGTCGGCACTGGTGACGGTCTATCCATTACCTGATACCCGCCTGTTGATGGTGGTTAATATACACGCCGTCAACTTCAGTCTGGGCGTGGATGTTTATAGTAAGCAGTTACTTCCTATTGGCGATCAGATAGCTCATCACAGCGGCCCGGTCATTATGGCGGGAGATTTCAATGCCTGGAGCCGTAGAAGGATGAACGCGTTATATCGCTTTGCGCGGGAAATGTCGCTGCGCCAGGTGCGTTTTACCGACGATCAGCGCCGTCGGGCGTTTGGCCGTCCGCTCGATTTTGTTTTCTACCGTGGTCTGAACGTCAGCGAAGCTTCTGTACTGGTTACGCGCGCTTCCGATCACAATCCGCTACTCGTTGAATTCAGTCCCGGCAAACCTGATAAATAAGGTATGTCAGGTCTGCCACAGGGCAGACCAAAGTTTGGCGCTGCCCTTTTATACTCAAATAACAAAAGGACAGCGCAATGACAACACAATCCCACCATGACCACGTAGAAAAGCAGTTTAGCTCGCAGGCCAGTGAGTATTTAACCAGTACCGTACATGCATCCGGGCGAGATTTACAGCGCCTGGCGGTGCGTCTGGCTGATTATCCTGATACAAGTGTACTTGATATGGGCTGCGGAGCAGGGCATGCCAGCTTTGTCGCTGCGCAGAACGTGAGCGCGGTGGTGGCGTATGACTTATCTGCCCAAATGCTGGATGTCGTGGCACAAGCTGCCGAAGCCCGGCAACTGAAAAATATCACCACCCGCCAGGGTTATGCCGAAAGTCTGCCATTTGCCGATAACGCATTTGATATTGTTATCAGCCGTTATTCTGCCCATCACTGGCATGATGTTGGTGCAGCACTGCGAGAAGTGAATAGGATATTGAAACCTGGCGGTAGGATGATTGTGATGGACGTAATGTCTCCGGGTCATCCAGTGCGCGACATCTGGTTACAGACGGTAGAAGCATTACGCGATACCTCTCACGTACGAAACTACGCCAGCGGTGAGTGGTTGAGGTTAATCAATGAAGCCAATCTGATAGTTGATAATTTAATTACAGATAAGTTACCGCTGGAATTTTCTTCATGGGTCGCGAGAATGCGTACGCCAGAAGCGTTAGTAGACGCTATTCGCATTTACCAACAGAGCGCATCGACAGAGGTGAGAACGTATTTTGCCTTGCAGAATGATGGCTCTTTCACCAGTGATATCATCATGGTAGAAGCACATAAAGCAGCATAAATAAAAAAGGCACCGGGGGAATCGGTGCCTTTTTATTATCTGGTTTGTCAGGAATCTGGCATGTTGTTGTTTTTCACAAACAACGTCAGCTTGTCGCCTGGTTGCAGATTCGCAGTGTCGCTGTTCCAGCGCATCACATCTTTGATGTTCACGCCGTGGCGTTTAGCAATGCTTGAAAGCGAATCGCCTTTGCGCACACGATACGTAATGCTATCGCTGTTGTTTGCCAGTCGCTGTGCGCTACTGCCTGCACCAATCGTCAAACTTTGGCCTGGCTTCAGCTTAGATCCGCGCAGTTTGTTCCACTGCTGCAAATCTTTGGTGCTTACGCCGAGACGTGAAGCGATACTTGAAAGCGTGTCGCCAGAGCGTACGGTGTAAACACGGCTGTTAAGCGGCGTATTGTCGGCAACCAGCGTCGACTGTACAGCAGCAATTTCGCCTGAAGCGAGAGATTCACGCAGTTGATCTGCATGCTTCTTTGGCACCATCACGTATTGCGGACCACTTGCGCCCAGCGTGGAGCCTTTCACGCCAGCGTTGAATGTCTTCAGCTTGCTGACGGAAATCCCCGCCATATCTGCAACCTTCGCCATTTCAACCGGGCTGCTCAGGTGCACACGCGCCAGAGCACGGCTTTCATCGGTCGTTGGCAGACGTACGCCATAACGCTTGCTGTTTTTGAGAATATCACTCAATGCCAGCATTTTAGGCACGTACTGCTTCGTTTCCTGCGGCAACGGTAACGACCAGAAGTCCGTGGATTTCCCACGCGCTTTGTTCGTTTTAATTGCCTTCATGACCCGACCTTCGCCGCTGTTATAAGCCGCTACGGTCAGAAGCCAGTCGCCGTCAAACATCTTGTTCAGACGCTGCATCATGTTCAGCGCGGCAGTTGTTGAAGCAACAACATCGCGACGCGCGTCATAATTGCGGGTCTGTTTCAAACCATAATTGCGCCCCGTGCTCGGAATGATCTGCCAGATGCCTGCGGCATTGGCGCCAGACGTTGCGTGAGGATCAAAAGCGCTCTCCACTATGGGTAGTAGTACCAGTTCCATAGGCATGTTACGTTTTTTAACTTGCCCGGCTATCCAGTACATATACGGCTCTGCCCGTAAAGTTACATCGTGGAGATAGCTCTTATTGCGTAAATATTTCTGTTTCTGTTCGCGAATCCGGTCATTTTCCGGAATTCCCATCTTTAGCTCGTCGCCAATGAAAGCCCACAAGTCACCATCTGGCGCGATAGACGTCCCATCGTCCATCCATCGTGCCTGACTTGTAAACTTTGCTGCTTCCCCTTGACCAGCTGCAGAAAGGCTCTGTGCGTGCTGTTGAACGTTGCCGGTACTCTGGCAACCCACGAGCAGGACAGAGGCGAGTAATATCGCTTTTGCCTTCATGTGTGTGTCAATAGTTGCTTAAAAGACGACCGATCATAACGGCGAACGGAGCCGATGACAAGAAAGTTTTATCAGAACCTATCTTTCTTTGACCTTAACCATGCAAAACGTTCTTCAGGTTGTTGCAATAATGTTTCTTCATTAATTACATTAATTAAATCAATATCTTCTGTTCTTAAAAAAACATTAATTTGCCGCTCATTTTTCAGAATTACGGGTAGTGTTATTTGATTTTTTGCCCGTAACTCCTTAACTTTACGATAATAATCATTTATGGACAAATCGTGCGGAAGAATACTCAAAGCAAACTTCATATTTGATAACGTATATTCATGAGCACAACATACCAATGTATCGTCAGGTAACGCACTTAACTTATTAAGTGATTGATACATTTGTGATGCTGTCCCTTCAAACAACCTACCACACCCACCAGAAAACAGCGTGTCGCCGCAAAATAGATAAGGTTTACTGAAGTAACAGATATGTCCTAAAGTATGACCCGGTGTGGCAATTACACTAAATTCATGCCCCAAAACGAAGGCAGTTTCGCCATCTTTGACTACCTGTGTTGTTCCCTTATCTTGTGTCTCTTGTGGACCATACACCACAATTTGCGGAAACTTTTCCACCAGTTCTTTTACGCCGCCAACGTGATCGTGATGATGGTGGGTGAGAAATATGGCCTCCGGTTGCCAGTTATTGGCGGTAATGGCGTTTAATACTGGCTCTGCGTCTCCGGGATCGACAATCAGGCAGCGACCTGCTTCATCATTCAAAACCCAGATGTAATTGTCATCAAAGGCGGGAATACTGTTAAGATTCATAGATTACCTCTTAGTGTGAAACGGAAGGTTGTGATGAAACCGGCAAGAGTCCCTCAAACTGTCGTGGCTCCTGATTGCTGGGGCGATTTGCCCTGGGGAGAGCTTTATCGCAAGGCGCTGGAGCGCCAGCTCAACCCGTGGTTCACTAAAATGTATGGTTTTCATCTGCTTAAGATTGGCAATTTAAGCGCAGAAATCAATTGCGAAGCGTGCGCGGTTTCTCATCAAGTGAATGTTTCTGCGCAAGGAATGCCCGTCCAGGTACAGGCGGACCCACTTCATCTTCCTTTTGCCGATAAATCCGTTGATGTTTGTCTACTGGCACATACATTGCCGTGGTGCACCGATCCGCATCGTTTATTGCGTGAAGCCGATCGGGTATTGATTGATGATGGCTGGCTGGTGATTAGTGGCTTCAATCCCATCAGTTTAATGGGATTACGCAAACTTGTGCCGGTATTGCGCAAAACCTCGCCCTATAACAGCCGGATGTTTACTCTGATGCGGCAACTGGACTGGCTCTCTTTGTTGAATTTTGAAGTGCTGCACGCCAGCCGTTTCCACGTTCTCCCGTGGAACAAACACGGTGGAAAACTATTGAATGCACATATTCCTGCGCTTGGTTGCTTACAACTTATTGTTGCCCGGAAACGGACTATTCCTTTAACGCTAAATCCGATGAAACAGAGTAAAAACAAGCCACGAATTCGCCAGGCGGTTGGAGCCACCCGGCAATATCGTAAACCACAGGCTTAAACTTCGACTTGATAGCCTGTATCTTCCAGTGTGGGATTCATTGCCGCAGCACGGGCCAGTTCATCACAGCGTTCGTTTTCCGGGTGTCCGGCATGGCCTTTAACCCATTCCCATTTGATTTGATGCTGCCCCAATGCAGCATCAAGACGTTGCCAGAGATCGACATTTTTTACTGGTTTTTTGTCTGCGGTTTTCCAGCCACGTTTTTTCCAGCTATGGATCCACTGAGTGATCCCCTGGCGGACATACTGGCTGTCGGTACTCAAAATGACTTCGCAATGTTCTTTTAACGCCTCCAGCGCGACAATAGCGGCCATCAACTCCATACGGTTGTTGGTGGTGCGGGTGTAGCCTGCGCTAAAGGTTTTCTCGCGTCCGCGATAGCGTAAAATAGCGCCGTAACCCCCAGGTCCTGGATTGCCCAGACACGAACCATCGGTGAAAATTTCTACCTGTTTAAGCATCTCTGGTAGACTTCCTGTAATTGAATCGAACTGTAAAACGATAAGTCTGACATAAATGACCGCTATGAGCACTGCAATTACACGCCAGATCGTTCTCGATACCGAAACCACCGGTATGAACCAGATTGGTGCGCACTATGAAGGCCACAAGATCATTGAGATTGGTGCCGTTGAAGTGGTGAACCGTCGCCTGACGGGCAATAACTTCCATGTTTATCTCAAACCCGATCGGCTGGTGGATCCGGAAGCCTTTGGCGTACATGGTATTGCCGATGAATTTTTGCTCGATAAGCCCACGTTTGCCGAAGTAGCCGATGAGTTCATGGACTATATCCGCGGCGCGGAGTTGGTGATCCATAACGCAGCGTTCGATATCGGCTTTATGGACTACGAGTTTTCGTTGCTTAAGCGCGATATTCCGAAGACCAATACCTTCTGTAAGGTCACCGATAGCCTTGCGGTGGCGAGGAAAATGTTTCCTGGTAAGCGCAACAGCCTCGATGCGTTATGTGCCCGCTACGAAATAGATAACAGTAAACGAACGCTACACGGGGCATTACTCGATGCACAGATCCTTGCGGAAGTTTATCTGGCGATGACCGGTGGTCAAACGTCGATGGCTTTTGCGATGGAAGGAGAGACACAGCAGCAACAAGGTGAAGCAACAATTCAGCGCATTGTACGTCAGGCAAGTAAGTTACGCGTTGTTTTTGCGACAGATGAAGAGCTTGCAGCTCATGAAGCCCGTCTTGATCTGGTGGAGAAGAAGGGCGGAAGCTGCCTCTGGCGGGCATAAATACCTGTAAAAGGCGCTGAAAATAGCGGCTTGGGCGATTTTTGCAGCAAACGATTCAAAAGATGAGAAAAACCGTTGACGAAGGGTGAGGCAATCCGTAATATTCGCCTCGTTCCCAACGGAACACAACGCGGAGCGGTAGTTCAGTCGGTTAGAATACCTGCCTGTCACGCAGGGGGTCGCGGGTTCGAGTCCCGTCCGTTCCGCCAAATTCACTCATGAAAATGAGTTCAGAGAACCGCAAGATTTTTAATTTTGCGGTTTTTTTTGCATTTAAATCCCGCTATTTCTTCGGTCTATGGTTTTGTTATGCTGTAAATGTGTTAATCACATATGGTAGACCATATCATTAATATTTAATCATACTATCGAATCATTCAATTTAAATA
>NZ_SJWV01000168.1:0-8759 GCF_004352695.1 Escherichia sp. KCJ4928 | reverse complement strand
AATAACGCGACAGTGGATCTTGCGTAGCATCTCAAATTGCTCTTTGGTTTCGACGCCTTCCGCCACGACGGTTAAATTGAGGCTTTGCCCAATGCTGGTAATGGCTTCAAGTAAGGCAAGGATGCGTTTTTCGGTCAGACAACGATCGACAAAACTTTTGTCAATTTTGATTTCCGTTACCGGAAGACTGACTAAGCGGGATAATCCGGAAAAGCCCGTACCAAAATCATCTACCGATAAGCCCACGCCCATATCACGCAGGATCTGAATGCGCTTAAAGATTTCGGTATCGTGTTCCATCATCATGCTTTCCGTGATTTCTACCGTCAGCTGGTGGCCGTCAATACCCCAGGCGTGCATTGCATCAGACACCTGATTAGGCAGTTGATTACTGCGAAAGTGCAGTGCCGACAAGTTAACGGAAAGCGCCGGGATATGAATATTCTGGCTACGCCATTCTGCTAACTGACGGCAAGCTTCCGCGATGACCCAGCGCCCAATATTTTCGATTTCACCAATCTCTTCTGCGAGAGGAATAAACCGTGAAGGGGGCACATGACCATGCTGGGGATCGTGCCAGCGCGCAAGGGCTTCGATGCCGTACAGTTCACCCGTTTCTGCGAAGATTTGCGGCTGGTAAACAAGTTTCAGTTGGTTATTGCTAATCGCTTCTTTCAGCGCTGCGCCTAAAACCAAACGCTCTTTTACCATTTCGTTCATCGCCGGGCTGAAGAACTGCCAGCCGTTACCGCCATTCTTGCGAATATAATCCATTGCATTGTGAGCAGTGGAGAGCAGGTAATCGCGGTTTTTACCCACGTCGTAGCTGATGCCAATACTCAAGGTAAGCGGGAAGGGTTTATCGTCAATCATTATCGGCTTGCTGACCACATTCCGTAGCTCATCGGCGATTTGGGTAATGTTACTGACGTCGTTTTCCAGGCTCACGAGGACAAACTGCGTACCTTCGATACGACAGAGATACTGATCCGGTTTGAGTTTTTCACGAAAGCGATTGACCACTTCCAGCAATGCCTGATCGGCCCACGCATAGCCAAGGCTATCAATCACATCCTGAATATGGTCAACACCGATGAGATACACCACCGGAGAGACGGCTTTGTCGACCAGGTCATCGAGGTAATTGTGCAGGTTATTGCGATTTGGCAGACCGGTCATCGGATCAAATTGGATGAGTTGTTCAATATGCTGGCGGCTTTTTTCCTGTTCCAGCGCCAGCGCGGCCATATGCTGACTGATATCTGCCACGCGTTCGATAAAGGCGCTGGTTTCTGCTCCTGACGAGGTTTTAATTTGCAGGATCCCCGCAGGCGCGCCATCACGCTGACGAATGGTCGCTGACCAGCTTTGCGCATTTTGAACTTCTGCACCGTGCGAAGATGACGCCCAGTGTATCGGCATCCCGTTGCGCAGTGCGAACAGCGAAACATGCGATTCGTTGAGAACAGATTCGATGTTACGACAAATGATTTCCCCCATTTCATGAAATGGCGGGCTGCTGCACATGGCGGCGAGAATATTGCCTTCAAGCTGGCGGATTTGCCGTTCTTCGGTGATATCCGAGAAGGTCATTACCAGGTTCTGCAGATGCGCGAGCACGTCATAAACCGGGCTGATAGAGGCTTTAATCCAGATTTTTTCACCGGTGCGCGTCAACAGCAGAAATTCATCCTGATCGCGGGCGGTTTTCCATAGCAACTGTTGTAAACGAATGCGGTTATCGGCAGGGAATTCAGGAATGTTCAGGAGTGTATCGGGCTGCATACCGCTGGCTTCGCTAATGCAGTAACCAAACATTTCGGTAAATGCGCGATTGCACTGCACAATATGGCGTTCCGGATCGAGGACAATCACCGGTCGGTCGAGATGGTCAACGGCAATAATCAATTGTCGAGTCTGTTCTTTTTGCGCCATTTCTACGCTGGCATCCCGTACCAGCGCCAGGTAATAAACTTTCCCCTCGGCGCTCACTTTCGATAGCGCAAAACGGGTCCAGATTTTACTGCCGTCTTTTTTCTCCAGCTGCAGCTCCCGACTCATCCCCTCGACACGCGCTTTACCGCCTTCACGGTTATGACGAATGTATTCAGGATGCGCAGGACGCAAATCCCGCGGAATCAGCATATCAATGTTATTGCCAATGACTTCTTCACGTTTGTACCCCCAGAGCTTCTCTGCGGCGGGGTTGAAAAACATCACTTCATCATTTTCGTTAATTAACACCGCACCCATCATATTTTGCTCAAGGGCGGGGAAAAAAATGCCATCGGCGGCATTATCCGCATCGGTTAGCTTCATGATTACCTCTGCATCCTGGCGCATCTAAAGACTGGCTTTCCAGAGTTCAACACGGTTTCTACCTCGTCTTTTGGCGATATACAGAGCTTCATCGGCTATTTGAATGAGGCGCTCATAGTCAGGATGACCATTAAACATGGCGGCACCGATGGAAAGTGAGAGGGCAATATCCTCGCCGTTTGCGGCTTTCAGTTTGGTTTTCTCCACCCGACTGCGAATACGTTCTGCGGTACGTAACGTTTCGTTTTCAGAAGCTTCAGTCAAAACAATGATAAATTCATCGCCCCCGTAGCGGAAAACATAATCACTACTGCGGACGTTGTCATAAAAGGCCTGAGAGACTTTACGCAGAATTTCATCGCCAGTGTTATGGCCCCACGTATCGTTGATCTCTTTGAATTTATCAACGTCAATAATCAGCACTGACAGCGGTGTACCGGTCCGGTTGGCATGGGCAATTTCGCGTTTGAAGATAGTCGGCAGGAAACGGCGGTTAAGTAATTTCGTCAGTACATCCATACCGACTTCGTGGCGCGATACTTCTTCAAACAATTCACGCAGCAAGGTAATAATTTGCGATACGGTATTTCTTATCTGTAATAGAAACTTCACCCGCAAACTTCTGTTATTCAAATTCCTGGTGTTACGCATGGTTTGATTGAAAATACCGTCGAAATCCTGAATCAGACGGGAGATATGGCCTACTTCGGCAATGCCGCTAAAATAATGTCGACCTTTATGGTTAAACCACAGGCCAAAATCAGCCTGGCTTAAAGGCAAACTACTGCCTAAATCAGAATCCAGCAGGATTTTATAGATAATATCTATTTCCCATGAAAGTATTGAGGCTATTTGCCGTTCTTTTTCTTCTTCGGCGTTTTCCAGTAACGAGAAGATACGATAGTTTTCATCTTCCTTTGAGGCACTACTGTCACTAAAGGTAAACGCGCGGGTCATCACTTCCATAGCGATATCAATACTGTTAATCGAGAAATGGTAGACCTGAAGTTTTTCTGCGGCAGAATAATCCGAAGAGAAGATTACCGGATAGAGGATTTTTTTCAGCACCCGAAACCCCATCTCGACAATTTCTACCGGAATTCCTATGCGGGCATGCACTTCCGCGACGGTATGCTGGATTTGTATTAGCCTTTCGACATCGTCAACCTGGGCAGAAAGCACGTTAATAATCCAGCGTTCCATCGCACTTTTCAACTGCCGCTCAACTTGTTCATTACTCAAGAATTCTTCGGCATGCGGGTCGATGCGGACAATTCGATAAAACTCGATACTCAGATAATGAGCATGCGCAAGGGCAATTTCTGCGGCTTTAGCACGAATGAGAGGATCTGCCTGTTCGACAAGTCCGGTCCACTCATCTTTCATTCTTTTAAAATACATCTCCATAATTCACACCCTTATAAGGCTGGGAAATCAGACGGAATCAAAACGCAACGTGCGAGATCGACTAACTGCACCATATTCTCCTGAAATATGAAGATATACTGAAAAGAAATAAGCGACTTAGGACAGTTTTAATCTACGCTACTGTTCTTCAGAAGAGTATAGCCCATCGTAATTATTTTTCGGTGACAGCGAATATCGTATGTTTTTTCATATTCATACATTTTTATTAGGGGATTTATGGCTGTTTAACTAAGTGTGGTTAATTGCGTGGTTAATTTGACTTTAGTAAGCATGATTAGTAGTGGGATAGTTCAAGAGGGTAACAAGCCGGTGGGTAAAGCACCGGCTTGTTACAAAGTAAGAATGGGAGTTTAACTGCCCCAACGACTTTGCAGATAGCTGACCGCTTGTTGAGTCTGCGGTTTATTCAGATAGTCCTCACGGAACAAGATGGTGCCGCTAATTTCTGGTACCGCATCGTTAAGATCGAGCTGCTTTTTCAGTTCCGGTACGCCGCCGTTAATCATCCAGTCTGGCTCTATCTTTGAAGGTTCACCCACTTTATAGAAGGCGATACCGATATACAGGCGGGTCCTGGTCGGTTTAACGACATCCGCCCACCATTTTGCCAACACGTCATAACGCGCGGCACTCCGTGAGAACGGCCAGTAAATTTGGGGAGCAATGTAATCCAGCAATCCTTGTTCCACCCATCGACGGGTGTCAGCGTAGGATTCGTCATAGGCTGCCGCGCCTCGGGTATCGGAACCGAGCGGATCGTGTGATCGGTTACGCCACACGCCTGCCGGGCTAACACCAAATTCGACTCCCGGCTTAATGCTTTTAATGGTGTGCGATACCTTTGCAATTAACTGCTGAGTATTGTTGCGCCGCCAGTCTGCTTTTGACGCAAATGCGCCTCCGTATTTACGGTACGTTTCGTTATCATTTAGCAGTGAACCCGGTGACTCCGTATAGAAATAGTCGTCAAACTGCACGCCATCTACCGGATAGCGGGAAACCACTTCGGCGACTATTGATGTGATCCAGTCCTGAACCTCAGGGATGCCCGGGTCGAGGACAAAGCGATCGCCAGACGTTCTGATCCAGTCGCGGTGTTGCACATAGACGCTCGCCGGTTGTTGAGACAGAGTGCTATTCAGTTCCCTGATAGTACCGGGCTTCGTATTAACCGATACGCGATAGGGGTTAAACCAGGCGTGTACTTTCATCCCACGCTTGTGGGCTTCGTCGAGCATAAATTGCAGCGGATCGTAACCCGGATTTTCACCAATCTTACCGGTCATAAGATCGGACCACGGCAAAATTTTCGATGGCCACAGGGCGGTACCGTCCGGCTTGACCTGGAAAAAGACCGTGTTTATGCCGAGACGTTGCAGATGATCCAGTTTGTCGATCATCGCCTGTTGTTGTACACGGGCCCGGCTGGTGGGGTTACTAATGTTAACCGAGGAAACCGGTGGCCAGTCGAGCCGAGAAACCGTGGCCAGCCAGATGCCACGCATCGGTTGTGACGATTGTTGCGTCGTGGCTGGTGGCTTTGAACCTGCTGGTGGTGTCACCATGGACTCTGGAGGCGTGCTTTTACAACTACACAGTAAAAGTGCCAGTGCAACTAGTATCGCTGGTCTTCTAATCGTTAATTTCTTGTTTCGGGAGCAGATATCCATATGTGCTGGTTTCCGGTAAACAGATGTGCGCTCATTCTCGTACTTATCCCGGTTAAGTCAATACGACAGCAAGCACGAAAAAGGGAGCGATGACTTATCGCTCCCTTGTCTTATAACCATTCAGACATGGTTAGTGTTTCTTGTCATTCATCACAATATAGTGTGGTGAACGTGCACGCGGGTGCAGGAAGAAGTGACCTTTTGGTGCGTTCTGACTGTTGATTGGCTCCAGAGTGACGCCGGTATTCGCTTTGCCTTTACGATCATGAACAGCATAGAGAATAAAGGGCAGGGCAAGTACCACCAGGAAACTAACAACCAGTAATTCAACATACATATCGGTAGAATCACCCTGGATGTTATCCGGCGGCAGGAAGGAAACAATAAACGCCATAATTGAAGTCAGCAGACCGACAATTGCCACGACCAGTTTCACCCCTTTACCACCAGGGATATTAAATGTGCGTTTTAAGTCAGGATGTTTAAGAACCAACACAATGTAGCCAATAAACAGCATGAAATAAGCACACAGATAAATCACCACCGTCAGCGCCAGAGCGATCAGGAAGGACATGTTGTTACCGCCACCGGTATTGGTGAGGATGATCAACGCGATAGAAGTAATCACCAGCTGCGAAATGACCAGCGTTACCGGTACGCCATTTTTGTTCATTTTAGCGAATGCCGCTGGCAGCAGGTTTTTCTGCGCTGTGACATACATCCCGCGAGAAGGACCAACAATCCAGGAGGCGATTTCCGCCAGAACACCCAGCAACAGCAGTGCGGAGATCACGCGAACCGTCCACTCAATTTCCGGTGCCACATGGGACATCAGAACGGTAAAGGTTTGCATTACACCTGCGGAGAGGTTGATTTCATTACCCGGAATGACCATCGCAATAGATAAACCGCCAACAGAGCTTAAGCAGATTGCCGCCACCATCAGCAGTAACATAGCCAGTGGATAGTCGCGCCCGGGGTTGCTCATTTCATTGACGTGAGTTGCGGAAGCTTCTACGCCCATATAACTCAAAATGAAGGCAACAAATACAACCAGTGTGCCCACTTTAGAGAAGTCAGGGAAGAAGGTCTTCGAATCCATTTCGATAGCAACGGGGGCACCGGAGTGCAGATAAATAGCCGCTAATGCGATCAAAATAAATGCAGGTAACAGGATACCGGCGAAGAAGCCAACTTTAGCAATTCGCGCCGTGTATTTCGTGCCACCAAACTGCGTTAATGCCAGCGCCCAAAGAATGATGAGTGCTGCAATAGTTTTGGTAATGGGGTCTTCATTCAGCGCTGGCCATTTCAGGATGTAGGAGAGTGCCCCTAACACGAAATAGAGCATCGGAATAAAACCAATGGCGATTTGCAGATAGCCAAATGAGATCGCTGCAAATCCCCATCTCGGCCCCAGAGTATTTGATACCCAGGCGAAGACACCACCTTCTTCCCAGCCGTCGACGGTGGCCATTTCCGCAGCACAAAGTCCCACGGGAATAAACCATAAAATCCCGCCTAATAGCAGGAAGAAGACTAATGAAAAGCCCGATGTTGCGAAGGTAGGGTATTCATAAACAGCCATTACCATCGATGCCGTTATGGCAAAGAATCCGAGTAATGTGAGCTGCTTAGCTTTACCTGTCTGTACTGATGTAGCCATATTATCCCCCTAAAACGGTATTCCTGTCGGAACCGCACCTGTTTTGTTCTGAAGCGTATTCAGAACAATATTTTCCGTTGCTAATGCCAGTGAACAGACTTTGGAAATTGTCCCGAAACGGGTTCGTTTCGGGACACCGTTACCGTTAAACGTTATCAGGTATGTTTAAAGCTGTTCTGCTGGGCAATACCCTGCAGTTTCGGGTGATCGCTGAGATATTTCAGGGAGGCTTTGTAGTCTTCCAGCAACAGTTCAGCAAAGTCCATTTCGAAGCCGCGACGACACATAATGCGCATCACCACGATGTCGGTGGCTTCACCGCCGAGAGTGAAGGCCGGAACCTGCCAGCCGCGCAGACGCAGACGTTCAGAGAGGTCGTACAGGGTGTATCCCGGATCTTCACCATCTTTCAGTTTGAAGCAAACCGCCGGGATGCCTTCGTCCGGGCGACCCGTACAGATGAACTCATACGGCCCCAGTTTGGCGATTTCATCCGCCAGATAAGCGGCAACCTGGTAAGAGGCGTTCTGTACTTTGGTATAGCCTTCACGACCGAGGCGCAGGAATTCATAGTACTGTGCAATTACCTGACCCGCCGGGCGGGAGAAGTTGATGGCAAAAGTACCAATTTGACCACCCAGGTAGTCAACGTTGAACACCAGTTCCTGCGGCAGCGCTTCTTCGTCACGCCAGATAACCCAGCCGCAGCCCAGCGGAGCCAGACCGAATTTATGGCCTGAAGCACTGATCGATTTCACACGCGGCAGGCGGAAGTCCCAGACGATATCCGGGGCGACGAACGGTGCCAGGAAGCCACCGCTGGCAGCGTCGATGTGCATGTCGATGTCGATACCGGTATCGGCCTGGAATTTATCCAGCGCATCGTGCAGCGGTTGTGGGAACTCATAGTTACCAGTGTAGGTCACGCCGAAAGTCGGCACCACGCCGATGGTGTTTTCGTCACAGGCTTCAATCATGCGTTTCGGGTCCATAAACAACTGACCGGGGCGCATAGGGATCTCACGCAGCTCCACATCCCAGTAGCGGGCGAATTTATGCCAGCAGATTTGTACCGGACCGCACACCAGGTTTGGTTTATCCGTTGGTTTGCCTGCAGCTTCCATACGCTTGCGCCAACGCCATTTCATCGCCATCCCGCCGAGCATACAGGCCTCGGAAGAACCAATGGTGTTGGTGCCAACGGCCTGACCATTTTTCGGCGCAGGCGCATGCCACAGATCGGCAACCATATTTACGCAACGCAGGTCGATGGCTGCGGATTGCGGATATTCTTCTTTGTCGATCCAGTTTTTGTTAATGGATAAATCCATCAATTTGTGGACATTTTCGTCGTCCCAGGTCTGGCAGAAAGTGGCCAGATTCTGACGAGCGTTGCCATCAAGATATAATTCGTCATTGATAATCTGGAATGCGACATCGTCGCGCATTTCGTGCAGCGGAAAACGTTTTGATTCTGCGATAGTGGAAATAGACTTCGCACCAAAACGTGAATCGAGTAGTTCCGACCTTAAATCCGTTACTTGCTTCTTATCCATTTTAAACTCCTTAAAATGATTGGATCGCATTAAAAAAGTAGGATTTATCGATAAAGTAAGCAAGTGCAAAGGACTCGTGTTTAAATAACAAAATCCTAATGTTATTTATCGTGAGATATT
>NZ_SJWV01000167.1:0-8793 GCF_004352695.1 Escherichia sp. KCJ4928 | reverse complement strand
GCGTTTCACTCAATCGTACTTTAATTGACCAATCCCGCTTATTAACTTTCTGTATCACTTTTTCTTATAAAAAATCATGTAAAACCGCTCGCCAAGACCGCACCAATCGGGTAATCTCGAACTCGTTTTGCCTCGGCGGTAGATTATCCTCACAGCATATAATTTTGTGCGTTAGTCCACAGATTTGGCCTTAAGGAATTGTTTCAACATGCCCAGGTAATTAGTCTCGTGTCGCTTGGCATTTTTTTATAACGATATTTGTCGTTAAGGACTTCAAGGGAAAACAAACAACATGGTCAAATCTCAACCGATTTTGAGATATATCTTGCGCGGGATTCCCGCGATTGCAGTAGCGGTTCTGCTTTCTGCATGTAGTGCAAATAACACCGCAAAGAATATGCATCCTGAGACACGTGCAGTGGGTAGTGAAACATCATCACTGCAAGCTTCTCAGGATGAATTTGAAAACCTGGTTCGTAATGTCGACGTAAAATCGCGAATTATGGATCAGTATGCTGACTGGAAAGGCGTACGTTATCGTCTGGGCGGCAGCACTAAAAAAGGTATCGATTGTTCTGGTTTCGTACAGCGTACATTCCGTGAGCAATTTGGCTTAGAACTTCCGCGTTCGACTTACGAACAGCAGGAAATGGGTAAATCTGTTTCCCGCAGTAATTTGCGTACGGGTGATTTAGTTCTGTTCCGTGCCGGTTCAACGGGACGCCATGTCGGTATTTATATCGGCAACAATCAGTTTGTCCATGCTTCCACCAGCAGTGGTGTTATTATTTCCAGCATGAATGAACCGTACTGGAAGAAGCGTTACAACGAAGCACGCCGGGTTCTCAGCCGCAGCTAATAAACCGTTTGGATGCAATCCCTTGGCTATCCTGACGAGTTAACTGAAAGCACTGCTTAGGCAGTGCTTTTTTGTTTTCATTCATCAGAGAAAATGATGTTTCCGCGTCTTGATCCAGGCTATAGTCCGGTCATTGTTATCTTTTAAATGTTGTCGTAATTTCAGGAAATTAACGGAATCATGTTCATACGCGCTCCCAATTCTGGACGTAAGCTCCTGCTTACCTGCATTGTTGCAGGCGTGATGATTGCGATACTGGTGAGTTGCCTTCAGTTTTTAGTGGCCTGGCATAAGCACGAAGTCAAATACGACACACTGATTACCGACGTACAAAAGTATCTCGATACCTATTTTGCCGACCTGAAATCCACTACTGACCGGCTCCAGCCGCTGACCTTAGATACCTGCCAGCAGGCTAACCCCGAACTGACCGCCCGCGCGGCGTTTAGCATGAATGTCCGTACGTTTGTGCTGGTGAAAGATAAAAAAACATTCTGTTCATCTGCGACCGGTGAGATGGACATTCCACTCAATGAATTGATTCCGGCGCTCGACATTAATAAAAATGTCGATATGGCGATCTTACCCGGCACGCCGATGGTGCCGAACAAACCCGCAATCGTCATCTGGTATCGCAACCCTTTGCTGAAAAATAGCGGCGTCTTTGCCGCTCTGAATCTCAACCTGACGCCTTCACTCTTTTATAGTTCACGGCAGGAAGATTACGATGGCGTCGCCCTCATTATTGGCAATACTGCGCTATCTACCTTTTCTTCACGTTTGATGAACGTTAACGAATTAACCGACATGCCAGTCCGTGAAACTAAAATTGCGGGCATTCCTCTGACCGTTCGGCTTTATGCAGATGACTGGACATGGAACGATGTGTGGTACGCATTTTTACTGGGCGGCATGAGTGGAACTGTCGTTGGCCTGCTCTGCTATTACCTGATGAGCGTACGTATGCGCCCCGGCAGAGAAATCATGACCGCCATCAAGCGCGAACAATTTTACGTGGCGTATCAACCGGTGGTGGATACACAAGCTTTGCGAGTAACGGGCCTGGAAGTACTGCTACGCTGGCGGCATCCTGTCGCGGGAGAAATTCCCCCGGATGCCTTCATTAACTTTGCCGAATCGCAAAAGATGATTGTGCCGCTGACTCAGCATCTGTTTGAGTTAATTGCCCGCGATGCCGCAGAATTAGAAAAAGTGCTGCCGGTAGGCGTCAAATTTGGCATTAACATTGCGCCGGACCATCTGCACAGCGAAAGCTTTAAAGCAGATATCCAGAAACTGCTCACTTCCCTACCCGCACACCATTTCCAGATTGTGCTGGAAATTACCGAGCGCGATATGCTGAAAGAGCAAGAAGCCACACAACTCTTCGCCTGGCTGCACTCGGTAGGCGTAGAAATTGCTATTGATGACTTCGGCACCGGGCACAGCGCGCTTATCTATCTTGAGCGTTTTACGCTCGATTATCTGAAAATTGACCGTGGATTTATCAACGCCATCGGTACGGAAACGATCACTTCACCCGTACTTGACGCGGTGCTGACGCTGGCGAAACGCCTCAATATGCTGACGGTTGCTGAAGGGGTCGAAACGCCGGAACAAGCGCGATGGCTAAGCGAACGCGGCGTTAATTTCATGCAAGGCTACTGGATTAGTCGCCCGTTACCGCTGGACGATTTTGTTCGCTGGCTGAAGAAACCGTATACGCCGCAGTGGTAAGGTGTGCTTACGTCCCTTATTATTCATAGTGAAAGCATGCCGGATTGCGGCTAATGATGAGTAAAAGGAAATCCGTTGCAGATGATTGTGCGCATACTGCTGCTGTTTATCGCTCTGTTCACCTTTGGTGCGCAGGCGCAGGCTATCAAGGAAAGCTATGCCTTTGCCGTGCTGGGCGAACCCCGGTACGCGTTTAATTTCAACCATTTTGATTATGTGAACCCCGCCGCGCCAAAAGGTGGGCAGATAACGTTGTCAGCCCTCGGTACCTTCGATAATTTCAACCGCTATGCACTGCGCGGCAACCCGGGCGCACGCACCGAGCAGCTGTACGACACGCTATTTACGACTTCCGATGACGAACCAGGCAGTTATTACCCGCTGATTGCTGAAAGCGCACGCTATGCTGACGATTATTCCTGGGTGGAGGTCGCTATTAATCCGCGCGCCCGTTTTCATGATGGTTCGCCCATTACTGCCCGCGATGTAGAGTTTACTTTTCAAAAATTTATGACCGAAGGCGTGCCGCAATTTCGTCTGGTCTACAAAGGCACCACCGTCAAAGCCATTGCGCCGTTAACCGTGCGCATTGAGTTAGCTAAACCCGGCAAAGAAGATATGTTGAGTCTGTTTTCGCTGCCGGTATTTCCAGAAAAGTACTGGAAGGATCACAAACTTAGCGACCCGCTCGCCACGCCTCCGCTTGCCAGTGGTCCGTACCGCATTACGTCCTGGAAAATGGGGCAAAATATTGTCTATTCCCGCGTGAAAGATTACTGGGCAGCAAACTTACCGGTAAACCGCGGACGCTGGAATTTCGACACCATTCGCTACGATTATTACCTCGATGATAATGTCGCCTTTGAAGCGTTTAAAGCAGGTGCCTTTGATTTGCGTATGGAAAACGACGCCAAAAACTGGGCCACGCGTTATACCGGTAAAAATTTCGATAAAAAATACATCATCAAAGATGAGCAAAAGAACGAATCAGCCCAGGATACGCGCTGGCTGGCGTTTAATATCCAACGTCCAGTATTCAGCGATCGCCGGGTGCGGGAAGCAATCACTCTCGCCTTTGACTTTGAATGGATGAACAAGGCGTTGTTTTACAATGCCTGGAGTCGCACGAACAGTTATTTTCAGAATACCGAATACGCGGCCAGAAATTACCCCGACGCCGCGGAGCTGGTGCTTCTGGCACCAATGAAAAAAGATCTACCGTCAGAAGTCTTCACACAAATCTACCAGCCGCCGGTATCTAAAGGCGATGGCTACGATCGTGACAACCTGTTAAAAGCCGACAAACTTCTCAACGAAGCGGGCTGGGTGCTGAAGGGTCAGCAACGCGTTAATGCCACAACGGGTCAGCCACTCAGCTTTGAATTATTGCTTCCCGCAAGCAGCAATAGTCAGTGGGTATTGCCGTTCCAGCACAGCCTGCAACGGCTGGGTATCAACATGGACATTCGCAAGGTGGATAACTCGCAAATCACCAACCGCATGCGCAGTCGCGACTATGACATGATGCCGCGCGTATGGCGGGCGATGCCGTGGCCCAGTTCCGATTTACAGATTTCCTGGTCATCGGAATATATCAATTCCACTTATAATGCCCCCGGCGTGCAAAGTCCGGTTATCGACTCGCTGATCAATCAAATTATTGCCGCGCAGGGAAATAAAGAAAAATTACTGCCGTTAGGGCGAGCACTGGATCGCGTATTAACGTGGAATTATTACATGCTGCCAATGTGGTACATGGCGGAAGACCGTCTCGCCTGGTGGGATAAATTCTCCCAACCCGCTGTACGCCCTGTTTACAGCCTGGGTATCGATACCTGGTGGTATGACGTTAATAAAGCGGCCAAACTGCCGTCAGCCAGACAACAGGGAGAGTAGATGGGCGCTTATCTGATTCGCCGTCTGTTGCTGGTGATCCCAACGTTATGGGCGATTATCACTATCAACTTTTTCATCGTGCAAATTGCGCCTGGCGGTCCGGTCGACCAGGCCATCGCCGCCATTGAGTTTGGTAATGCCGGAGTATTACCCGGCGCAGGCGGTGAAGGTATTCGCGCCAGCCATGCGCAAACGGGCGTCGGCAATATCAGCGACAGTAATTACCGTGGCGGACGCGGATTAGATCCAGAAGTGATCGCCGAGATCACTCATCGCTACGGTTTCGATAAGCCGATCCACGAACGTTACTTCAAAATGCTCTGGGACTACATCCGCTTTGATTTTGGTGATAGCCTTTTTCGCAGCGCCTCGGTGCTGACGCTGATTAAAGACAGTCTGCCGGTTTCCATCACCCTCGGATTGTGGAGCACGCTGATTATCTATCTGGTGTCGATTCCGTTAGGCATTCGCAAAGCTGTTTATAATGGGAGCCGCTTTGACGTCTGGAGTAGCGCATTTATCATCATCGGCTACGCCATTCCGGCCTTTTTGTTTGCCATCCTGCTGATTGTCTTCTTCGCGGGCGGCAGCTATTTCGACCTGTTCCCTCTACGCGGCCTGGTTTCCGCTAACTTTGATTCGCTGCCGTGGTATCAGCAAATCACCGATTATCTGTGGCATATCACGCTGCCGGTGCTGGCGACAGTGATTGGTGGCTTTGCGGCGCTGACCATGCTGACCAAAAACTCATTCCTTGATGAAGTGCGCAAGCAATACGTGGTGACCGCGCGTGCGAAAGGGGTAAGTGAAAAAAATATTCTCTGGAAACATGTGTTCCGCAACGCCATGCTGCTGGTGATTGCCGGTTTTCCGGCGACGTTTATCAGCATGTTTTTTACCGGCTCGCTGCTGATTGAAGTGATGTTTTCACTCAATGGCCTTGGCTTACTGGGCTACGAAGCGACCGTCTCGCGCGATTATCCTGTAATGTTTGGTACCTTGTATATTTTCACCCTGATTGGCCTGCTGCTGAATATTGTCAGTGATATCAGCTATACGCTGGTCGATCCGCGTATAGATTTTGAGGGACGTTAATGTCGCGACTCAGCCCCGTCAATCAGGCCCGTTGGGCGCGTTTTCGCCATAACCGTCGCGGCTACTGGTCGTTATGGATTTTCCTCGTTTTGTTTGGTTTGAGTTTGTGTTCTGAACTTATCGCCAACGATAAACCGTTGCTGGTACGTTATGACGGCAGTTGGTATTTCCCGTTGTTGAAAAACTACAGCGAAAGCGATTTTGGCGGCCCGCTGGCAAGTCAGGCTGATTATCAGGACCCGTGGCTGAAACAACGGCTGGAAAATAACGGCTGGGTACTGTGGGCACCGATTCGCTTTGGTGCTACCAGTATCAACTTTGCTACCGATAAGCCCTTCCCTTCTCCACCCTCCCGGCAAAACTGGCTGGGAACGGATGCCAACGGCGGCGATGTGCTGGCACGCATTCTCTATGGCACGCGGATCTCGGTTCTGTTTGGCCTGATGCTGACTCTCTGTTCCAGCGTGATGGGCGTGCTGGCGGGGGCGCTACAAGGCTATTACGGCGGTAAAGTCGATCTCTGGGGACAACGCTTTATTGAAGTATGGTCGGGGATGCCGACGCTGTTTTTGATTATTTTACTTTCCAGCGTCGTACAGCCTAACTTCTGGTGGCTGCTGGCAATTACTGTCTTGTTTGGCTGGATGAGTCTGGTCGGCGTGGTGCGGGCGGAGTTTTTACGTACTCGTAATTTCGACTACATTCGTGCGGCACAGGCGCTTGGCGTCAGCGATCGCAGTATCATCCTGCGTCATATGTTGCCTAATGCCATGGTCGCGACCCTCACCTTTTTACCGTTTATTTTATGTAGTTCGATAACCACCCTGACCTCGCTCGATTTCCTCGGCTTCGGTCTACCGCTCGGTTCACCGTCACTCGGTGAACTGCTGTTACAAGGGAAAAATAACCTTCAGGCCCCGTGGCTTGGGATCACCGCCTTCTTGTCGGTGGCGATATTATTGTCTTTGCTGATCTTTATTGGTGAAGCCGTCCGCGACGCATTTGATCCTAATAAGGCGGTGTAGCATGACGCAAACTCTGTTAGCGATTGAAAATTTGTCGGTGGGTTTTCGCCATCAGCAAACCGTACGTACAGTAGTCAATGATGTTTCACTACAGATTGAGGCTGGCGAAACGCTGGCGCTGGTGGGTGAGTCAGGTTCAGGCAAAAGCGTTACCGCGCTGTCAATTTTACGCCTGCTCCCTTCCCCGCCGGTTGAATATCTCTCCGGCGATATTCGTTTTCATGGCGAATCGCTGCTTCATGTCAGCGATCAAACGTTGCGCGGTGTACGCGGTAATAAGATCGCCATGATTTTTCAGGAACCGATGGTGTCGTTAAATCCATTGCATACCCTGGAAAAACAGCTTTATGAAGTGCTTTCACTCCACCGCGGGATGCGTCGGGAAGCGGCTCGTGGCGAAATTCTTAACTGCCTTGATCGCGTTGGTATCCGCCAGGCGGCAAAACGGCTGACAGATTATCCGCATCAGCTCTCCGGCGGCGAACGCCAGCGGGTGATGATTGCGATGGCGCTGTTAACGCGACCGGAATTATTAATTGCCGATGAACCGACCACCGCACTGGACGTCTCTGTCCAGGCGCAGATTTTACAGCTGTTGCGCGAACTGCAAGGCGAGCTGAATATGGGCATGCTGTTTATTACTCATAACCTCAGCATTGTCAGAAAACTGGCCCACCGCGTGGCGGTAATGCAAAACGGTCGCTGTGTCGAGCAAAATTACGCCGCTACGCTATTTGCATCACCCACTCATCCTTACACACAAAAGCTACTCAACAGTGAACCGTCAGGCGATCCAGTGCCGTTGCCAGAACCTGCCTCAACGTTGCTGGATGTTGAACAGCTTCAGGTTGCCTTCCCCATTCGCAAAGGGATTTTGAAGCGCATTGTGGATCATAATGTGGTGGTGAAAAACATCAGTTTTACGCTACGAGCGGGTGAAACACTGGGTTTAGTGGGCGAGTCCGGTTCCGGGAAAAGTACGACGGGACTGGCGCTGCTGCGACTGATTAATTCTCAGGGCAGCATCATCTTTGACGGTCAGCCACTGCAAAATTTAAATCGCCGCCAGCTGTTACCTATTCGTCATCGCATTCAGGTGGTATTTCAGGATCCAAACTCCTCGCTCAACCCACGACTCAACGTTTTGCAGATTATTGAGGAAGGCTTACGGGTTCACCAGCCGACGCTTTCTGCCGCACAACGCGAACAACAAGTGATAGCCGTGATGCATGAAGTGGGATTAGATCCTGAAACACGCCACCGTTATCCGGCGGAGTTCTCTGGTGGTCAGCGACAACGTATTGCGATTGCCAGGGCATTAATTCTTAAGCCCTCGCTGATCATACTTGATGAACCGACATCATCACTCGACAAAACGGTACAGGCGCAAATATTGACGCTATTGAAATCATTGCAACAAAAGCATCAACTGGCCTATTTGTTTATCAGCCACGATTTGCACGTTGTCCGCGCGTTATGTCATCAGGTTATCGTACTGCGACAAGGGGAAGTAGTGGAACAAGGACCGTGCGCGCGCGTGTTTGCCACACCGCAGCAGGAGTATACGCGTCAGCTACTGGCGTTGAGCTGACGCTTAAAAAGGATTGTAGTTTGAAAAGGGTTCGGCAATTGCCACACCAAAATTTTTCAATCGGCATGTTGCAGCAAACTCGTCCTGGCGATTTACAAACAGGCACGGCTCACCTTCACACTCCAGCACCGAACATGGAACTTCGATGTCGCTTAACGCCTGGCTTAGTTTATACATCACCGACCATGCATTATCACCATCCGGGCTAAGCAATTTAAGCGCCACCAGGCTGTTGTCACCGCACGGTCCATTTTGCGGAATCGGTTCAACCTTCGAACCTGCGAAACCAGCAGACCAGCGATAGTTCTGCGGCAGTCGATGGACGATTGAGAGTTGTAATGAAGTCACTTATTTTCCCCGGAAGCACATTCACTTCACAATTTGTTTACATCAATTTTAACACATCATCAACAATCCGTCTTTATACAGATCGTAAAGATTGATGCCTCGCCTGCGTGGCCTCTATGGCTCTGATTTAAGTAATATCTGCGGGCGTGGTCACGTTTGCGGGGCTATATGTACCCGTTTCTGCGATGTAACTCAACCTTTTTAACTACAATGATGTGACTTTTTACATAAGTTTATTTTAC
>NZ_SJWV01000166.1:0-8872 GCF_004352695.1 Escherichia sp. KCJ4928 | reverse complement strand
CCGTATTAAGTTGATGTATTAATGACGTATAACCGGATGACGTTTCGCGCCATCCGGTTATCAGAAGATTAAGAGAACCAGCTGCCGAACCACTGATGGAATTTCATCATCACGAAATCCCACATCCGACCAAAGAATCCGCCCTCTTCCACATTTTCCATCACGATCAGCGGACGCTGCTCAATGGATTTACCGTTAAGCTGGAAATCAATGGTCCCGACAACCTGACCTTTTTTCAGCGGTGCGGTAAGCTGCGGTTCCGTTAACGTGTAGCTCGCCTTCAGGTTTTTCAGCTGCCCACGCGGTATGGTCACTGAGCCCGCTTCACCTGCCCCAAGATTCACTTCGCTCTTATCACCAAACCAGACGCGCTGAGTCACAAAGGTGGCATCAGGTTTAATTGGCGTCACGGTTTCAAAGAAGCGGAAACCCCAGGTCAATAATTTCTCAGACTCATTAAAACGGATACGGTCAGTTTTCGCCCCCAGCACTACGGAGATTAAACGCATATCGCCCTGGGTAGCCGAAGCAACCAGATTATATCCCGCGCCTGCCGTGGTTCCTGTCTTCATGCCATCAACATTCAGATTGCTGCTCCACAGCAGACGGTTACGGTTAGGCTGACGAATTTTGTTGAAGGTGAACTCTTTCTCTTTATGAATGGCGTACTCTTCCGGCACATCGTGGATCAATGCTTTACCCAGCAATGCCATATCGCGCGCGGTACTGAACTGCCCCGGCGCATCCAGACCGTGCACCGTCTGGAAGGTAGTGTTGGTCAGACCCAGTTTTTTGGCATAACCATTCATCAAACCAATAAATGACTCCTGGCTCCCGGCAACGTAATCGGCCAGCGCAATACAGGCGTCATTACCGGACTGGATAATCACACCTTTGTTCAAGTCTGCCACCGAAACCTGATCGCCCGGTTTGAGGAACATTACCGATGAACCACGCAGTGCCGGATTTCCCGTCGCCCAGGCATCTTTACCGACCGTCACCATATCGGTGAGTTTAATCTTATCGGCCTTAAGCGCCTGCCCAACCACATAGCTGGTCATGATTTTAGTCAGGCTCGCGGGATCCAGTTTCTCATCCGCGTTGCCTTCTGCCAGCACTTTACCGCTGGCGTAATCCATTAAAATCCATGCACGCGCATCCACGCTCGGCGCTTCAACGGTTTGTTCCGCCGCGAATGCCGTTGGGGCAAAAAGGAATAAAAATGCAGAACCCGCTGCAAGACCACGAAGGAGAGAGGAGTATTGCGTCATAAATGCCACCCGAGTATCCATTCAAAAAAATACGTTATATCGCCGTATGATAAGTTCGGTGATTAATAACGCACACACAAACTTAAAGAAACCGTAAGTTGGTAAAGTTTTTAAAGTTTATGCAATATCCTGCCGCTTCGCTGCTTCTGGTGTCATTTTTTTGCCAGCTGTTGCTTAAAAGTTAACTTTACTTCACCATCGGAGTCCTGTTCAGCCTGTGGCTGCCTGTCGGAAAAGGGGTGAGTATGATTACGCTGTGGGGTCGGAATAATTCAACTAACGTAAAAAAAGTATTGCTGACGCTCGAAGAACTGGAACTACCTTATGAGCAAATTCTCGCGGGCCGTGAGTTTGGGATAAATCACGATGCTGATTTTCTGGCGATGAACCCTAACGGGCTGGTGCCGTTGTTGCGTGACGACGAAAGTGATCTCATTCTTTGGGAATCAAACGCCATTGTCCGCTATCTGGCGGCACAGTACGGGCAAAAACGCCTGTGGATCGACTCACCGGCACGTCGTGCGGAAGCGGAAAAATGGATGGACTGGGCAAACCAGACACTCAGTAATGCTCATCGCGGGATCCTGATGGGATTAGTCAGAACACCACCCGGAGAGCGCGATCAGGCCGCCATTGATGCCAGTTGCAAAGAGTGCGACGCCCTGTTTGCCCTGCTCGATGCGGAACTGGCAAAAGTAAAATGGTTCTCTGGCGACGAGTTTGGTGTGGGCGATATCGCTATCGCACCGTTCATCTACAATTTGTTTAACGTTGGCCTGACCTGGACACCGCGTCCAAATCTGCAACGCTGGTATCAGCAACTCACTGAACGCCCCGCAGTGCGCAAAGTGGTGATGATTCCCGTTAGCTAATTGCGTGGGCTAACTTTAAGTAATTCCCCACTGGACTCGTCGGTGAGAACGTATAAATAACCGTCGGGTCCAGTGCGAACATCACGAATTCGCTGCCCTCTGTCCGTTAAAATACGGCCATCTTCTGTCACTTTGTCGCCGTTGACGCTCATCACAATGACATCTTTATCTTTCAGCGCGCCTATAAATAATTTTTGCTGCCACTGGGGGAATTTATCGCTGTTATAGAAGGCCATGCCGCTCACAGCGGGCGAATCTTTCCAGTAAAAAACAGGTTGCTCGGTCCCGGCGACGATCTCCCCTTTCGCTTCCGGTATCTTAAAGCCTGAATAGTTGATTCCCCAGGTTGCCAGCGGCCAGCCGTAGTTTTTGCCTTTTTGCGGGATATTAATTTCATCACCACCGCGCGGGCCATGTTCATTCAGCCACAGTGCATTACTCCACGGATTCATCGCCATTCCTTGCGGATTACGAATGCCATAAGACCAGATCTCGGCGCGCGCACCGGATTCCTTTATAAAAGGATTATCATCCGGGATTTCGCCCTGGTCGGTCAGACGCACCAGTTTGCCCTGTAATTTATCCAGATCCTGCGCCGTCGGGCGCTGATTGTTTTCGCCCAGAGCAATAAAAAGATAACCTTTACCGTCGAATACCAGCCGCCCGCCAAAATGGTTGCCGGTAGACAGTTTTGGCATCTGGCGGAAGACGGTGCGGAAGTCGGCCACTTTTGAGAGATCATCACTTAAGCGGCCATAACCCACAGCAGTTCCGGCTTTGCCATCATCGCCAACTTCGGAATAACTTAACCAGATGCGGCGAGACTGAGCAAAATCAGGCGCTAAAACCACGTCCAGCAGGCCGCCCTGCCCGTGCGCCCAAACGTCCGGAACTCCGGAAAGCGGCGCAGATAATCCTTTTCCTGCTTGCCAGTGACGCAACTCGCCGCCGCGCAGAGTGATTAACATACCGTGATTATCGGGTAAAAAGGCCAGTGCCCAGGGATGGTCGAGTTTGTCTTGCAGTACTTCGACATTTACCGTTGCAGGAGCCGCCCAGAGTGCGGAAGAAAGACAAATAAGGGGCACAAGGAAAAAGGATTGTCGATGCATAACGCCTCCGGATTGACTCTGGCTTAAAGCGTAGTCAGTGGAGGAGATAACAAATTCATTTTTACAAAAACTTAAACATGAAGGGGGAGACGCTTTCTCCCCCTTAGTTTTCAGGCCTTCTCAAGCATGGCGTGCTTCTGCAGGCTCTGGATACTCAGCGTTAAGCTCATCAGACAATTTTCAAGCTTATCGGCGTTGACGGTAATAACAGTCGGGCAATCATGGTGCCCACTCATCAAACATACTGCGGCTGTCGCTAATGCTTCTTCAGCATGATGAAGAGCACTCCACTCTTCCTGATCCAGATGAAGATTCAACCGCAGCGATTTATCGTGCAGTTCGCGATTCAGTTTAAAAAAGTTATCTCGTAGATGATTGCTTTCGCTGACGGACATGTATCCTTTTGCCTTCCTCAGTTGCACGTATGCAGCGAGGTCAACGCGTGCGTCGATCAACCGGTTCAGCAGATCGATTCGCTGTCTGTCAACGAACATACTTCGATCCTCCTCTTTCCAGCCTTGTTGCAATTAAATAGTATGGCTATTTTTTGAGCAAAATGCTGTCCAGGATCAATTCTTCACGCCGAATTAACAAAATTTACATTTCCTTCGCCTCCGCCAGCGAATGAGATTGCGATACAAATTTTATCCAGAACTCTGTAGAATCCCTGCCCTGACCTTTCCTGTAACTGAATATTTTTTAAGCTATGAGCAAAGTAACTCCCCAGCCGAAAATCGGCTTTGTTTCCCTTGGCTGTCCGAAAAACCTTGTCGATTCAGAGCGTATTCTCACCGAACTACGCACTGAAGGTTATGACGTGGTACCGAGCTATGACGATGCGGACATGGTGATCGTCAACACCTGCGGCTTTATTGACAGCGCGGTACAAGAATCACTGGAAGCCATTGGTGAAGCGATGAATGAAAACGGCAAGGTAATTGTGACCGGTTGTCTGGGGGCAAAAGAAGATCAGATCCGCGAAGTCCACCCGAAAGTGCTGGAAATCACCGGGCCTCATAGCTATGAGCAGGTTCTGGAGCACGTTCATCACTACGTGCCAAAACCGAAACACAACCCATTCCTGAGCCTGGTGCCAGAACAAGGTGTGAAACTGACGCCGCGTCATTATGCCTATCTGAAAATTTCTGAAGGCTGTAATCACCGCTGCACCTTCTGCATTATTCCGTCTATGCGCGGCGACCTGGTGAGCCGTCCGATTGGCGAAGTGTTAAGTGAAGCAAAACGTCTGGTAGATGCGGGCGTTAAAGAGATTCTGGTGATCTCGCAGGATACTTCCGCCTATGGCGTTGATGTTAAACATCGTACTGGCTTCCACAACGGCGAGCCGGTAAAAACCAGCATGGTCAGCCTGTGCGAACAGTTATCGAAACTGGGGATCTGGACACGTCTGCACTACGTTTACCCTTATCCGCATGTGGACGACGTCATCCCACTGATGGCAGAAGGCAAAATCCTGCCGTATCTGGACATTCCGTTGCAGCACGCCAGCCCGCGCATTCTCAAACTGATGAAGCGTCCGGGTTCTGTAGATCGCCAACTGGCGCGCATCAAACAGTGGCGCGAAATCTGCCCGGAACTGACCCTACGCTCAACCTTTATTGTCGGCTTCCCTGGCGAGACAGAAGAAGATTTCCAGATGCTACTCGACTTCCTGAAAGAAGCGCGTCTGGATCGCGTTGGCTGCTTTAAATACAGCCCGGTTGAAGGTGCAGACGCCAATGCCCTGCCTGACCAGGTTCCGGAAGAAGTTAAAGAAGAACGCTGGAACCGTTTCATGCAGCTGCAGCAGCAGATTTCCGCCGAGCGCCTGCAAGAGAAAGTGGGCCGTGAAATTCTGGTGATTATCGACGAAGTGGACGAAGAAGGCGCGATTGGTCGCAGCATGGCAGATGCACCGGAAATCGACGGCGCGGTTTATCTCAATGGTGAAACCAACGTTAAGCCGGGTGATATCCTGCGTGTGAAAGTCGAGCACGCCGATGAGTACGATTTGTGGGGTAGCCGGGTTTAATTAATTCAGGCCGGGCAAAATCATTTGTCCGGCCTGCGAATAATGATTACTGCCAGCTAATCTGAGCCCTGCCGTTTTTCTTACTCTTATACAGCCGCTCATCCGCCAGCATTTTCAAGCGTTCGACGGTGGTACATTCATTTGAATGCGCTACACCGATACTGGTACTTAAATTAATGCTTCCCACCTGGAAATGAACGATTTCTTTTAGAATCGATAGCAACTCTTCCAGCGTTCCACCCGTATAAATCACCGCAAATTCGTCACCGCCGAAGCGGTAGATTTTACCTTTATCTACCGGGATCTGTGATTTAAGGATTTTCACCACTTTCATCAACACTTCATCGCCCAGCAAATGACCGAAGGTGTCGTTAATGTTTTTGAATTTATCGACGTCAAACAGGCACAAATAACCGCCTTTTTCCGGCAGCGCTTTTAAATCTTCGTCAAAGGATTTTCTGCCCATTGCTTTGGTCAGGTCGTCCAGGAACGCCGAGTTATACATACTGTAGAGTTTTTTGACATCGGCAGCCGAAAAGAAAAGCCCGCCATCCAGTACGCGTTCAAAATGGTTATTAATGATGGCTTCTTTCTCCACAATACCACGATTAATCACTCTGCGTACCAGATAGAGGCAACTGGTACCCGATATCACCGCCACCAATGCGGCAAAGAAAATAATCAATGTACAGACCCGCAAATAAACATCTTTTTTATACGCAAATACGTACAATCCGGTCGGCAAATAGGCGAAGTGCTCCATCGCTTCCGAAACGGTGAAGATGGCGTTTTTAGCATTATATTCATCACCGGTCACCGGTTTACCGTTCTTAAATAGAGAGAACATCAGGTTCTCGCTGTCCATCGCCAGCGACTTTGACAGTAAAGAAAAACGCTCCAGACCAAGCAAAAATATCAGACTACGATTGTGAGTTACCGGATAGAGGTAATAGACGAAGGTTTTACCGTCAAAAGAGATAAACCCTGTATTTTTGACATGTCGATACTTCACAACCTGCATAATATCTGCACAATAATTTTTCTCGAACTCCTTTACCTGAATACATTCGTCACTGGAAATCAGATAAGGACCGACATCGTACAAATAAGAGGGGGAAACCGAGTCGGCGTAAGCTGTGCGCAAACCAACCAACAGCTGTTCCTCCGTGGGATTTAGCGTGTTGATAAGATCAATTGCCACGCTACGCCGATATTCAGCAATATTTGCCACCGCAAAAGCAGTATCAATAACGGACTGTTTCAGGCTATACACCCGTTCCTTTACCATTTGAGTGTAGATCCCGCAGGCAACTGCTGAAATCATGATAAAAATCAGCAGACTGACTGTAAGTACGAACTTATTGATTCTGGACATACGTAAACTACTCTTTTACTAATTTTCCACTTTTATCCCAGGCGGAGAATGGCATGGGTTTCTGGTACAGATACCCCTGAGCCTGAACACATCCTAATTTAATTAATTCGCGCGCAACGTCTTCGCTCTCTACGCCTTCCGCAATCACCGGGATCCGGTTATAGCGTGCCAGATCGAAAATAATGCGCACAATTTTTCCCGCAGTACCGAAAATATCGCCGGTAAATTGCGAGTCCACCTTTATGCTGTCTGGATTAATTTCATAAAAACGTTTCAGGTTTGACAAACCGGTGCCAAAGTCATCAATCGATATCCGTACCCCTTGTTTACGCAGTTGTTCAATATTGAGATAAAAATGTTCATTAATTCGCTCGATCACGGTTTCAGTGATCTCAACACAGAGGCTGTTCGCCTTCAGGCCATTTTCTTTCATGATGGTGGTAAAACGCTCATGAAAGTGCGGTTCGTTTAACTGCCAGGGCGAAACATTAATATGCAGTAAGAAATCATCCTTCAGCGACGCACGCTGACTAAAATGTCTGAATTCACCCATTGCCGTTTTAATAATCTGATAACCCAGCTCATTGATAAACCCGATATCTTCAGCAATGGTAATGAACTTCAGCGGTGAAATGATCCCCCGCTCCGCAGAAACCCAACGGCACAACGCCTCCGCGCCCAGAATGGCGCGGGTGTTAATATCAACGATCGGTTGATAGACGAGGAATAGTTCGCCAATTTCCATTGCATGGCGAATATTACGCGCAATCCAGATATTCTCTTCTATTTCGTTGAGTTTCGCGTCATCACAAAAAATAAACTCGGAGAACATATGGTCACGGATACTGGAAATCGCCAGTTTCAGTTTTTCTGCGTAACTCCAGGCGTTTTCCCCCTGCAAAGGTTCACAAATGGCAGACTTATGGATGCGCAGATTGCGGTAGCCAAAGCTGCTGTCAAAATCGTTTACCATCGCTATTTTACGGGTAAATGTCTGTACATTTTCCCGACACAGAAGTAAATAGAGATCGGCATTGAATGTCACGATATCGCAGCATTGCGCATATTTCTCGGCAATTCGCTGACACAATTTCCTGACGATTTTATTGCGTTCATCAACACCAAACACCGCTTCCACGGCTTCCAGACCACACAGTTTGATGATCCCCACAGCCAGATACTGATTATTGTTGGACTCAATAATCGCCATATTTTTAATAAAACCGCTTTCCTGATCGTAAGAGATCAGTGAGAGCAATTTATTTGACCGTTCAATTTCGGCATCTTTCATTTCCGCGATCGAATTTTTGATGCTGATAATCTCTTTCGCATCGCCTTCGCGAATTTTCAGAGCCTCGATTTGATCCGTTGAGTCGGGCAAAAACGCCAGCGTATTAACCAGCTCGGTCATTTCAGAAAATTGCCGACGGAACACACGAGTGGTCATGAAATATACCACCAGCAACACGATAATAATGAAAGAAAACGGTAGATAAAAAAGTTTATCTGATGCGTTCAATAAATTACCGCCAGGATAATAAAAATAGATTTCGAACAATGCATTATTTGGCACTGCTGATGTCTTTGCAATATACTCCGTATCGACAGAATCAATAATATTATAATTACCTTCGCTATTATAAATAATCAGTTTTTCACGAGCGAGTTGATTCTTGGCAATGATCTCATGATCTTGTTTCAAAAATAGAACTTCATCATTAGCGCTGATTTGATCAAGATACTCGTTCAGATACCGCCAGTTTAAATCGACATGAATTTTATCTACCGCTAACAAATCGTGATCTTTGCCGTTGATACGTAGCGTAAAAGAGATACATTTTTTACCCGGACGATCAAAGCAATTGTATGCCGGATTCCAGCTGTTGTTAGAGTCATCTGAAGCCACCGACCACGGTCGTTTCGATGGGTTAAAATCGGCAAAAATAACCCGCCCTGACTCGTCGACAAGCGGTCCATTTACTTGTTCCTGATGATAAACAACGATTTTATCATTCGCCCTCCGTGAAAAGAGATAATATTTATTATCATCAAGTACCAGTCCCACCGAGTCTAAAAATGGCATCATTTCCATTTTCAGAATCACGGCGCGTTGAATCTCCTCTGTATTTTTTAATAAATACAGTGAGTCCTTTAATGTCAGGGCCGAACGTTCAATATCTTTAAAGAAATAGCCAACGTTTTTCTGAATA